>NZ_JBNHER010000049.1:0-1996 GCF_050015975.1 Dapis purpurea BLCC-M126
TTGTATTATCCAAGTGTGGGAGTTCAATGCTCCCACTTCTGACTTCAGTTATTCTCGCCTATCTTATTTAGTATTAAAATAAACCATAGTAAAAATGGTGTCTACAAAGTTTGGTTTGATTTTGATTACTACTTGTTTGGAAATGAAGATACCAAAAATAAGAAGACAGAAGAGCGGACAATTTCGTATTGTAAATACTGGTAGTGCATCAGTAAAGTGTGGGAATGATAATATGAACATTGTCCCTAAATAGTTCGTATATTAACTACATTTGTTAATTAAGTTATAAAACCTAAATTAGACCGAAAACCTAAAATCAATTTCAGTATCAAGAAACGCTCCGTTTTGGCGTAATATCATGTCCGGTTGAACAGTTATAAATAAACTACTCAGGAGTCAGAATCCAGGAGGGAAGAAATAAGAAAAGAAGGAGAAAGTTTTTTGATCACTAATTATCCGGACATGATATAAAACTAGAGTAACTGTAATTAAGTGCTAAGTTCTCTGTGATCAAAAATAGTTGAGTCTTACACAATATTAGACTTACTTTTTGTCCAATAATAATACAATCCAACTAACTAGGAAATATAAATAGCTGCCATGAGATTATCAGCAGGTGATATAGCAATTGTCGGCTTCAACTTCGACAACCCTGACGAATTTGCCTTTACATCATTAGTAGATATTGGTGCAGGTACAAAAATCAATTTTACCGATAACGGTTGGCGAGCCGATGGTTCCTTTAGACCTACTGAAGGAACTTTTACTTGGACCGCATCCACAGATATTGCTGCGGGAACAATAATTAATCCTACTCTCAGTAATATTTTATTCTCGGCTGCTGGCGACCAAATTATTGCTTATCAAGGAGATAGTAGCAGCCCAAACTTTCTTTATGCTCTCAATAGTGAAGGTAATCCTGGAATATGGCAGTCTGACTCAACCAGCTCTAATACATCTGCCCTGCCAACAGGTTTAGTCAATGGTGAAACAGCAGTAGCTATAAACGAATTTGACAATGCCATTTATACAGGTATCACTTCTGGTACCCAAGCAGAATTACTGGCAGCCATCAGCGATAGCTCTAATTGGTTTGGAAGTAATAGTCCCAGACAGACAATGCCAACAAACCCTTTCACAGTAATTAGTGAAGATATTGATTCTCCAGTCTCTACACCTGAACCAACTGCTATTTTTAGTTTATTAGCTTTGGGTGTTGCGGTTCTTAGTGGTGCTTTAAAACAAAGACAATATAAATAAACATTTGATCAAATAATAGGAGTATTCTATGTAGCATCCCTAATATGATGATTTTCTTCATTTTGGCGTAAAACTAGGTGACTGTAATTAGAGAGACTGTGCCAAAACGGGAAAATTGTATATTGTGCATTTTTTTCCACGTCCAGAGGATGCAGCAGAATTTTTGTGATAACTTATGCACGTTTTTACTATTTATCCAGGATTGCACTGATAATAAAAATATAGCAATCTTGACTCGAAAAAGTTTTAGCCCCTAAGTCTATAGGGGCTATTTTTTTCTGTTTTCTGTTTTTCATATTAGACTTTCTCTACCCTCATTCCTTCATAATTAAGATCATTGAAATTGTCATATTTTTCCTCAAGCTTCTTATTCAAAATGCCGTAAATATCAAGTTTTCTAAGTTTTCCCTCAGCTTCTAATACTTCCACAAAATCCTCAACAAAAATATCATCTCCAGAACGGAAGTCGGCAGAGAAAGTGATTTTATATTTCATCTAAAACTCTAGTTGTGGTTGTTGCAAGTTGTCGTCATATATCATTAAGGTCTTGAGATCTGTATGACGACTAAAACTTTGAGCTTTTCTAATATTGCCTCCATTTCTCTCCAGAACTGCCGTAATGGCAGAATCTGACCCCTGAGTGCTAATCAATGTGTCAGAAAATTCACGTCCACCCACAACAAAAAGTTAATTGTGTCAGAAAATTCACGTCCATCCACAATAAAAAGTTAATTGT
>NZ_JBNHER010000050.1:0-9888 GCF_050015975.1 Dapis purpurea BLCC-M126
AGGCTTTAAACCACAATTATTTAATTAACAATTAATAATTAATAATTCGGTAATGAATAATAATTTTACTAAAAATTTTTTCTGCTTACTTAAATTATAGAACCGATTTGAGATAAGACATCCGCTTTAAGAGGGGGGTTTAAATAACAGTAGAGGAGGAGAAGATAAGAATTGGTATATGCTAATAGGAAGTACTAGAGTCTTTTTTGTATATTCCCTCCCTCCATCTCCTAACTTGATTATCCGAAACTCTTTGGCATCCTCCCCTGCCTAAAGTGTGGGTCATCCTACGGAGCGGAAGCTCCTCAGCGGAGTTCACGTTTCATTGACTGCTGATACCTTAACGGTAGTTTGACCCTTACTTCTGCGTCAGTTTAGAGTATTCAAATATCCTCCCCCGACTTATCAATAATTTTTGTGGGTGTTTATTTGTGGCTTCAAAGCGCAAACTACTCATTTAGTTGAAAGCTTCCCTTGTTCTGCTCTGAAGGTGAAGGAGTTTCAACCTAATCTTCTTTTATACAGTATCTATAAGACAAGACGGGTGTTGACAGCATAATTATAAGATGGAAATTCGCTCTTCTAGGGCAAGGATTTAAGCCCAATTTTTTGGTAAAAAAAACTTAATCAATGTTCAAGATACAGCAGTCGTCATTACTAGGGCCAACATTCTCAAATATAGTCACAGCAATAATGTACAGAAGGAATACCATTTATCCCTACTTCTGACTTGAGCTGTACAACATGAGTTTTACAGATAATTTAAACTAGGTTAAGGCCAGGATAGTATTTGTTAAGAAATTTAGATAAATCTAAATCTTAATTACAAGACCATAATAATTACTACTTTAATCATGATTTGAGTGATAAGTTTATACAAAGTTGTTAGTTTTGACTAAAAAATGAGGTCTCACGCCTCCCCTTTCAAGGGGATAAAAAAAGAAAATTCAGCATTTCCAGTCTCCTGCTTCAGATTTGAGGTAAAGATAACTGATAACTGAAATGACTCCCGATGTTGCGCATAGCTGGAATGGGATTTGCTCACCTTAAATTATGAGCAATTTCCGCTGATCGAGAGTTCAAGTCTTGAAACAACGTTCAAATAAATTTTTTAACAAAAATATTCTGGATTAAAGATGTACAAAAATCGCTCAAACCGTGACCCGTTAGTTGTAGCTATTACTGCTGCTTTAGGAGCTGGTGTCGCTACTTCTTTTGCTGTTAATCAAGGCCAAAATCCTATAACTGCTTTGGGAATTACTATTTTTGCTGCGATCGCAGTTTTAATTTGTGATCGCGCAGGCTTAGTTTAAATCTTGATTTGTTTAGTACAAGAAAATTATGGAAATAGAAGCTTAGAAATGGAAATCTATTAAATTAACTTTATATCATATATGTTCTAAGATAACATTATTATACTTAGAATCTGATAAAATATATAAGGGTTACTATATTAATGAGGTAAAGTATTTTTTATTTTCCTCGTTATTTGTATTCCCATTAACAGTTTAACTTTTTCCTCAAATCCAAAACTTTTGTATCTCAAAAATTTGATAATTCCTATGTACCTGTTTAATAATTAATCAAATCAAGCAATATATCATAGTCTATCCTAGAGCAAGGATAGGAAAATAGGTAGTACCGCTCGCGGAACTCAGAATTCAACCCACCCCCAACCCATCCTGGGAGGGGAAGTCAAAAGTTTTGATTGGTAAGGCTTTGAGTATTTTGTCACTGGTAACATATTTCCGTCATCCTGCACTAGAGATATTTAATAAACTTCTCTAATCTAGGTTTTTCTATAAAATTTATAGTTACACTAATCTGGATTCTAGTGTAACTAAGTACAATTATAGTAAGCATTCAGATATTAGTAGTCAGCCTTTGCTCCAGAATGCTTTATAAATAACTTTTCAATGGATAAAAAAGCCCCAAGTAATTGACGAGGAAAATTAGCTAATTTGCTTTTAAAATAATTTTTAATTGTATTGTTGCTCAATTTTTTAACTCGAATTTTTCCTTCAAAGATAATTGATTTTTTAATACCTGACAGCTAAATTTTTAGTAATTATTCTTGAATCTTGGTGAATTTTAAATACTCAAACATTTATAATCAATAGACTTATCGTAGTCATCAAAAATCATAAAATAATCTCTATCACTCAAATTAAATTTAGTTTGTTAATATAAAAACTAGAGTCTCCCAGGAAAATTTATGGAATCCCTTGCATACTTAGAATTTTTTCTTGTTAGTGAAGAAATTAAGGATTTCAAACTGATTGAAGGACTTAACTGGAAAAAACTTTCTAGCTTCGCTTATATAAACTTTTTATCATTAGTAATAATTAATTCTATTCTGATTAGTGCTAGTTTTGCTCGGGTGTCAGAAATTTCTGCTCCTGAAACAAATAGTGATTTTAATCTGAGCCAGACACATGAGAATAGAATAGCTCAAGCACAACTAGCAACAAACTCTTTTTTTTCTGGCTCTGGACCAGAAAGTAATGCAATTCTGTCTCCTAATAGTGCAGTCTATCTAAGACGTGGAGATAAAGCTGCAACAGTAGCAGCAGTTCAAAGAAAACTTAGAGAGCTAGGCTATTTCAATGCTAACCTAACTGGCTATTATGGCCCAGTAACAGAAAGAGCTGTCATACAGTTCCAGGAAGAAAATGGTATTACACCTACTGGTCAAATTGAACCTACCACCTGGTCATTACTATTTGGAGGTAGAAGAACGAGTCAAACCAATAGCTTGTTATTAAATTCCACTAAAAAAGTATTATCTTTTGGAGAAGTTAGCCCTCAAGTAGCAATTATTCAAAGAAGGTTAAAAGAACTAGGCTTTTACAGAGGTTCAATTAATAGTATTTATGATCAAAATACTAGAAATGCTGTCATTAGATTTCAAAGTGTTCATGGAATTACACCTACAGGTCAGGTAGGGATAACCACTAGAGACTTTCTATTTGGTACTAAGTCTGTTCCTGTGGAGAGAGTATTTCTGCAACGAGGAAACACAGGTCCTGAGATTGGGAAATTACAACAACGTTTACAAAATTTAGGTTATTATCAGGGACAAATAACTAATTATTTTGATCGAAGTACAGAAATAGCAGTAATTGATTTTCAAAGGAGAAATAGAATTACTCCTACAGGTATAGTTGGACCAACAACCCAAGCATTTCTATTTAATCCTAATCAAGTTTTACCTCCAGGTCCGGTATCTAATTCCAGAGTCAATTATACTAATAGGCAATATTCAAACTTAAGTGTGCTGCAACGAGGCGATCAAGGCTTGGCTGTAAAACAACTCCAGATTTTGTTAACAAGATTGGGCTATTATCCAGGGGTGATTGATGGCTTTTTTGGACCGGGGACAGAATTTGCGGTCAGACGCTTTCAGCAAGATTTGGGGTTTGTTGCTACTGGGGTAGCTAGAAGAAATACATTACAGGCGTTAAGACATCCTTTGATTGCCAGACAAAATACTTCTGGGCAAGAAGTTAGTTATATTCGTAGCCAAACACAAGTATTAGAACTTCAAAATCGACTTCGTTTACAAGGAATGTATTTTGGTCCATTGAATGGAATTTACAATTCAGAAACAAGAGCAGCAGTAGCAAAAGCTCAACTACGTTATGGAGTGAGTATAAATGATATTGGAGATTAGCTACCTAAAGCTTAAATAAAATCCAGAATTTTTTTGAAAGAACTCAAATAATATGGAGTTTAGGAAATTTAACTTGTGTAGATTATAAAATCCTCATTCCTAAAAATCCCAGTGACACAAACAACTTATGACTTCGTTTACTTGAACCCCACCTCATCTCAAAGTGGGGGTATTTTTTATTCAGCAAATTTCGCCTATTCAGTGTTTTCTTCATCTGCAAGTGCGCGTGGGCAAGACCACTCAGAAGATACGAGCGAAGGCCATCCTTTTCTTAGGGCTTCATAACAAATTGTATGAATAGTTAGCTGGCAATCTAAAAGATGTAATCCTGATTTTTCAGCTTGCTTGAGACCAATTTTTAAAATAGAATCATTCTTAAATTCAATAGTTTTATTACATTGCACACAAACAAGATGATGGTGATGATGAGGATAAGGTTGGTTTATTTCATAATGTTTATGCCCCTCTGCTAGTTCTAGTTCGCGTAGAATTCCCATCCTTGCCATTAACTTTAAGGTTCTGTAAATGGTAGATAGACTAATTCTTTCACCCCTATTTTGCAGCATATTATAAAGGTCTTCGGCACTCAGATGATTGCCTTTGGGCAGATTTTGAAAGATGTGCAAAATTGTCTCCCGTTGGGGAGTCATTCGCCAACCTTTTTCATTCAGTTCTGCCTTAAATGAAGATGGTGTATAAAGAGCCACGGTATTTTATCAAAAATCTATAGTTATTGAAAATCATACACAATAATTAAATGATTGTCAAAAAAAGGATTTTATTGATAATTACGGGAGGATATCACCTCTGTAATTTCAGTTATCAGTTATCAGTATCAACCGCTCAATTAGGAAGCTTGAAAACCGGAACTTTCTTTTTATATCAAATCTGCTTCATTCTCTATAAAAAAGTGTTTTCTTCACGAATATCATTGCCAAATTTTTCGCTTATCTGTCCATCTCCCACCCTCCCCCCACTCTTTATTTAATTAAACTAAAACTAGCGGATTTGATATCATCCCCTGTTAAGGGGAGTCTGGAGACCTTATTTTTTGGTCAAATTAATAAGTTTGTTGCTGCTCTAATTGTATTTCAAAACTTTTTCCAGGCTGAGGTTCTATAACTTTTGTCGCCAGATTATTTTGAGCTAACAGAGATTGTGTTTCCTCAACACTTCCTTCAGCTTTGAGAAAAGATATTAGTAATCCTTGAAAATTTACATCACCTCCTGCTGCTGTAGGTAGCATGACTTGAGGCTGCAACCATTGAGCTACCTGTAAAGCACTTTCATTTCCTTTAATTATTGGCCCCACTAAGGGCAAATTCAAATTGATAATTGGGGATATGACAACATCTATTGGCGCAAATTCTTTGATTTCTTCAGAATGGTTGCCGTGGGGTTCATAGTATATTGTATTGCTATTGGTTAAGTCTTTGAGAATGTAACCATTTTCTACTAATGTTGGGCCCACGAGTGAACCGGGAACTGCTCTAATTTCAATACTATTGTCAAAAGAGTAGGTATCACCATGACCAAGTGTGATTACCTGAGAGTAACCAAAATCTTTTGCTACTTTTGCCGCAGCGGGAGAAGCAATAACATGAATATTTTTATCTAATTGCTTAAGTGTCTCTGGGTGAGCATGGTCTTCTAGTCCCTGAGATAATACAATAACGTCTACATTTTCTGGAATAGTACGGATAGTCTGTCGTTCTCCTTTAAACAACCAAGGTAAATTACCGAAGACTAGGGGGCCAACGAGCCAAGGATCTATGAGAAGTCGTTTGCCTCCAATTTCAATTAGCCAGGAATTACTGTCTAACCAAGTTAGTTGCATAGTATTTATATAAGTTACACCTCATCTTATCGTAACAATCATTACCATCCATTTATGAGTTGCCTGGATAGTTAGCTGCTGAAAGTTGATTTATAAAGTAAATATCAAGAAACTGGATTTCTTGCAATACAAGAATTTTGGAAGTTATGGTCTAATAAAACCTAAATCTCTAAAAGTTATGTGAGATAAGGGTTTTAGCTAAATTTACAAATCAGATCTTAATATAGGTTTTTTTTGATCAATTAATTAAATAAAATTGATATAACTAGATAAAATAATTAATATAACTAGATAAAATAAATAATCATGCAGATTTGCAACTACCAGAAATCAAAAAGTTCCCGCTTAAGGACGAGGCTTTAAACCAAAATCTTCGGTTAAATTAGGGTCTAAGTTTTGTGGAATAAGATGCGATCGCTAATAAAGTTATATTGGTTGCTGCCATAATCCTTAATACTACTAATTATTAGAGCTTGACGCGCTTGAGTTGTGGGAAGAGGAAGATTTGTCTTGAAAGCAAAAAGATAGGTTTTTTTTATCAACTAATTAAATAAACTTGATGTAAATAGAGTTGAAATTGATCGCAATTAGTTTATGGAATGAAGGCTTAAGTTATGTGTGTAAAATTCTATCGCTCATAACTTATTGCTGGTGAAGTTATATTGGCTGCTGCAATAATCCTCAATTCAAGTAAAAAAATTAAATTTAGTTTAATAAAAGTCAATCCCCTATAGCTTATTGCTTATTGCTTATTGCTCATAGAGTTATATTGTTTGTTGCAATAATTCTCAATTCAACTAATTATTATATGTTGACTGGCTCCAGCAGGGAGTAGGGAGAAGATCGGAAATAAATTGGTATTGTTTGGGTTGTATAAAATCAACTTCAAGAGTTTATTTTTAGATTAAAACTAATTTAAAAGAAATTAAAGTAAGTAAAAAAATCAATACAGATTAAGCTTAGTTTAAAAGAAATAATATAATAGGATAATTTATGAATATTTGATGAATCTCAGCAAAACCCCTTGCAATTATTAATAAATTAGGTTAATTTCTTAATTGTTGATTTATAAAATAAATCTTAAAAAACTAAATGGATGTCAAAATCTAGGTTGGTAGAACCTAAATTTATCAAAAGTTTAGTTACATCATGGTTTTAGATAAAATGTTTTTCTAAAAACATCATCCCGTGACTTATCTGCCCTAATGTTTTCCAGGATATATTAAGATGATTATGCCATTTCTTTGTAGCAATGCACTTAATATTGTTGCTCAAACCTAATCGCACTAAATATTCTTATATTTGTATCAAGTGCAAGTTCATCAAGAAATTGTATTAAGTAACTATGCAGAATTAATTAGACATACTTTAAAGCTGAAAAGTATATATTCCCTGTGATTTGGAAATAAAATTAGGTAATTAATTTTGCGTAGACAGTTAACAACATTTTGTAGTTTATCTTCAATGGTTGAGGAACTGATGATTTTCCTATAAGGCAGAAAGCTAACTCCCAAGTAAATTTGCTCAACATTGATATCAAAAACTGCATAAGTGCTAATTGTTCAGAAATACTCCTGGTTGTAAGAGATAGCAACTGGAAAAATAGCAACTGGAATTGTAAATACTTAATCAGAAACTTATGTTGTCTAATCAATTGAACTGCAAAATCAAAACGACTGAGTTAGCCCTAAACGGTAACTACTTAACATCTTTTCAGCGCCAACATTTACAGAAGAATTTGGATGATGATCTACCATGGCAATATCGCCAGAGAATTGAAATTATCCTTCTAGCAGATGAAGGTAAAACCCAGAGTGAAATCTGTGAAGCTATAGGTTGTGCTCCAGGTACAGCGAGACATTGGATACTAATAGCTAAGTCTGGTCAACCCCATAAATGGAAAGATCATCCGATAGGTCGTCCTCAAGAAGTTAACGAACAATATTTAGAACGCTTGAAAGAGTTGGTAACTAATAGCCCCAAAGAATATGGTTATGTATTCAGGCGGTGGACTGCAAATTGGCTAGGAAAACATTTAGCACAAGAATTTAGCATCAAGTTGAGTGATCGCCATATTAATCGACTTTTAAAACAGATGGGGCTGTCTACTAAACGAAAACCACCAAAAATGGAGCAAACTATTGATCAAGATTGCAATGGTAAAAACATTGTCATTGAGGATCTTAACTCAGAGCTAAATCTTGACCCAGATTTGAGAACATTAGCTTTTGACGCTTCTAACAACTAACAATAAATATGTGGTACTCATAAATTTTCTAGATTATCAGATATCGAAAAATTTGTCTAGATTATTAATTCATTTTGTCTTTCAAATATCCACTTTCATAAAAAAATATAAAACAGTTTGAAAAGATTAGCAACAATCAAGTGTGTGTGCCTAAAATATTACTAGTTGGTTATTAAGAGTATTAGTTAACTACTTTCTACTTTTAATAAAATTAATCATCAAAAAAAAATTATTCCACAGATTGTAGCCTATCAAAATTAAATTGTTGGGTAGTGGGAGCATTCTGCTTTAGTTGTAATTAAGATGCTCCTTTTACCTCAAATAAAGTTTTAGATAAAATCAGCTTATACATCAACTAAATTTACAAGAAGAAAAAACGCAATCTAAAATTTATAAAAAATTATATCCTCACTTAGTTACACTAGAAAAAAATTATCTTCATTATCCTGCTTACAATTAACATCCAACGACTAGAAATTAGGATGAGTGAGTCAATATTCAGGAGTAATTTTTTTGTTTTCTGGTGAATACCTGACTTCAGCCTAGAAGCATTATGGGGTAAAATATCTCCACCATCACCTGTGATGTGTACAAGCTTGTTAGGGTAAATAATCCCCACCAATATTGATTCTTTCTCTATAATTACTGTTTCTTGACTTCTTCTTTAATTAGTAGAAAATACAGAATAATCTAGTACATATTATGGAGTAAATTCATGTTGAAAAGTATTACTATTACACCAGAATATATTCTCAATCAAGTTAAATTGTCTTTGAAACTATCAGAAACTATAGAAGGAATAGTGACTCGCCAAATAATTAAAATAGCAGCAGAAGATGCAGGGATTGAAGCAAAAATAGAAGAACTTCAAAAAGCAGCCGATGCAATACGGGTAATTAATCAGCTCATGGTGCTAAGGAAACATGGGCTTGGTTAGATCAACATAGTTTATCTATAGATAATTTTGAGGAAATTGCCTATTATAGTTTTTTATCTGAAAAATTAGCAAATCATTTATTTCAGGATAAGATAGAGCCATATTTCTTAGAAAATAAATTAAATTATGGTACTGCAGTCATCTATGAAATTATTTTAGATAATGAAGATTTGGCAATAGAATTATTCTCTGCTATTCAGGAAGGAAAAAAGACTTATTCTGAAGTTGCTAGTATATTGAAGATGAAGAATTACGACGTTCTGGTGGATATAGAGGAATAGTAAATCTTCGAGAATTAAGACATGAAATTTATCCAGTAGTTTTGGTTGCTAAACCGCCCCAACTTATTAGACTTGTCGCTTTTAACTAGCTTAGTTAATCAGGACTTACGCAAGAACACTAGATATAGTATATGTCAAGTAGAGCGATATAGCTGCTGCTAGGCTCCGCCAACGCTTTTTATGTCGCGCAGCAGAACGCAAACATGTCGGCGACAGCCGAAAACGCGTTTCATGTCGGCAACAGCCGAAAACAAAACTAATAGGACTTACACGTTTGCAAGGTATTTTTGTTATTGCAACCAACAGGGAAACAATCTCAAATCCTAGTTTTTCCTACTTTATGCGTAAGTCCTGACAATTATTCATTATCCATTGTTAAAGAGGTAATTATCCGTTATTCATTATCCATTATCAATTAATGAATGTGTTGCTGAAGTATGGGTATAATTTTCAATCTTTAGAGGTAGGTTGGAGGTAATAGTTCTTTCTAAATAGGAACGGAAGTAGCGAAAGGGAGTAAATATTTATAATTCATATTTATAATTATGCAACGCTGTGTGGGGATATCTAGAAATATTTAGCAATAGCTGAAGATGGAATATTTTCTTATACCGAATTAAGCGAATTTGGTATAAAAAAAGTTCCCAATTACTTTCTGGCCTAGCTCCAAAAGATCATTAGTATGATGGAGGGACTCAACCTTGTCTTACTAAAGATAATCGCCAGAAACTTCGCTCTTGGCCATCTATCCCTATAATCTCTTTCATTAATTGATAATTGATAATTACCTCTGGTTAAAACCGAGAGGATTGAATATAAGGAAATATTATTTCTTTTCTCTTGGTCGATTGGATATTGCGTTAGCGTTAGCGGCTCTGCAAGAGCGGGAAACCTCGCCATCCCATCCTAACG
>NZ_JBNHER010000051.1:0-8235 GCF_050015975.1 Dapis purpurea BLCC-M126
CTACATCGCTCTATTTAGTATACGCTATATATAGTGTCTTTGCGTAAGTCCTGTATTAGATACTAATGTTTGTATTATTTATTTAAAAGGCTTAAATAACAATTTAAAACAGAGATTAGAAAGTCATAATCCGCGAGATATAGTGGTCTGTTCTGTAGTCAAATCTGAATTATTTTATGGAGCAATAAAAAGTCAAAAATCACAACAAAATTTACTTCAATAACGAATCTTTTTAAGTAGGTTTATGTCTTTGCCTTTCGATGATAAATGTACAGAAATATATGGGGAGATTCGGACAAGGTTAGAAAAAGTGGGGGTAGTCCTGCATAGTAATGGTTGAAGATATATATTTTTTTAATTTCTTCCCACACTTCCTACACCTCTCAAACTTCCCACACTCTCTCTACCATTACTATGCACCACCACCAAAGTGGGAACACCCATCGGGCCTTATGATTTACAAATAGCTTCAATCGCTATAGCTAATGATTTAATTTTAGTCACTCATAATGTTGCTGAATTTCAAAGGATTAGTGAATTAAATGTAGAAGATTGGGAAGTTTGAGTCAAGTTCTAAAAAGAGAGACTAAGGGAAATAATTGATGATTTCTGTGCGATTATTGATTTTATTTTTTATTTTTGGAGATGTCTATTGCCAGAGAGATGGCAAACTATAATTGCTCAATACTTTTAGTGAGTGGTAGCATCCTGCTCCCGCGCGTGAGCGAGACGCTCACACTCATCAAACTTAACTATTGGTACTTAAACATTTTATGGTCGGAAAAATGCCTCAAAGTCTCTCTAGACAAGGGAATTACGTCGATGCCCTAAAAATGGCTAGAACCCTTGGTAATTCAGGATTTATGCCTTTTTGACGTAAAAGCCTTTGCTAGTATATATTTGAGCCTTTTTTATGGCTCTATTTTGTTTAAGTCCCGCTATTAACTGTTAACTGAAACAGGGTATCAAAATGCTGAAATAAAGAAAACTACTAGAATTTAGTTTCTAAAACTTTTTTCTGTTGACGACTGAAAAGCTTATGTGTTTGACTTTACAAGTCTCTGCACGAAGGAAGATATCATTAACATAAAACTTACCCTGCCAATACCTAGTCACAGGGAAACGTCCCTGCTCAGGTTGGCTGATATTGAACAACCTTGAGTCACTATATGACAACCATTTTCCTCCTTCGCGCCATCCTACTTTGTCTCCAAAGTTTTTCCATAACTCATCATCATACTCTTTCGTTCCAGCCAAACTGTAATAAATTTCACTTTGCACGGAAAAGCCTAATTTGTCATCACTGTGTTTTTGCCAAAGCAGGTCTATCATACGGAGGTGTAAACATGAAAATTTTTTAATCGACTCTGTATCTAGGCCGTTTTCTCTTTTTCGGTTACTGACTTTTAGCATAATATTGAAAGTTTCCCGATCTGCTTCTTTCCATTTCTTTTGTGTTAGTAGATTTTCTAGATTAGAATAGTCTCCAATTATGTTAGTAGTGTTTTGTGGTTCAAGTTGTGATATTAGTATCTTATATAAGTAAGGTACTCCTCGAAAAAGACCTATTACCAATACTCCTACTCCAAGAATTCCTGCTACAAAATCACCTTTTAACTTCAAAGTATTAGTAGTAGATTTTATTTCATTATTTTCTGATTTTTTATCTGTTTTTTTATACTCGATTCAACAGCCTTATTTCCTATTGATTGTTTTTTCTGCTCATCAGTATTTTGAATAGTTGTAACTAATTTTACATTATCCTGCTTATGCCAAATTCTTTTCAAAGCTTTTAAGGATTTTTCTTGATCAAGAGACACTGCTAAAACACGAGTCCATAATTGTTCTGCTAATTCTAGATTACCCCTATTTTCTGCTTCTAATGCTTCTTCTCTAAGAGGAGCAATATCCTTTTCAGTTGCCTGCTTTTCCAACAAAATTAAATGATATTTAGTAGCAGGTTCAACAATAGCATAGGGAGTTTGCCGAGGCTTTCCAAACTGACGATTAATATTGGAAACTTGATGGCTTATACTATTATATAATCTTTCAACAGTAGCACAATTACCTTCATCTTTAATCCTTAAAGATTCTAATAAAGCATAGGCAAAAGCACCCTGTTGTATCTTTTCATCCTCAATTTCATAAGACCTTTCATTAGGGCTACAAGAAAAAAATGTAATTACTCCTTTCTGCTTCTCTTCTCCTATACCTAAACCTTTTGAACTTTCCTGACTGCGACAAGCATCCAAAAATAAAATTACATTATCCGCTCCACATCGCCTTAACTTTTCTGTCACAAAATAAAGGGGAATAGCAGTATCTTCTACTCCATCTGGATGAGGATCGGCATCAGTAGGCATCAAATAATCTCGGTCATTAAAACGCATTCCATGACCGCTATAAAAGAACCAAAATTATCACCTGCGGATAAAAATTCCTTGTTATATCTTACTCGTAAAAATCTTTGAAGAGTGCCATAAGTTGGTTGAGAATTAAAAGGTTTACCTGCATCATTAATTTGAGGGGAATTATCCGTAAATAAATAAACATTCTCTTTTTCAAAACCTGCCTCATCAATAAAATAATCCCGCATTAATTCAGCATCTCTCTGAGCATATTGAAGAGTTGGCATATTATCATAATCATTAATTCCAACACAAATAGCCCAATTTTTTGCCATCTTTTAAGACTCCTTACGTTCTAATTTTAGTTTAATTGCTCCCTTACTTCCAGCTTTGCCACCAATGCCAAGTAGATTAATTTGACCTTCCCCATTAATTTCAACTGATAATTCTATTTCTTTTAACTTAAGATTAGAAGTTTCTCGATCTGTATGATCAAATACATCTTCAATAACTCTGAGAAATTCAGACATTTCTCGTTTTAAATCTTCAGCTTTAACCTGAAATCTTTTTCTACTTGATTGAGTAGATTCTTTGGGAAATTCATACACTCCTCTTTTCACATCTTTGGCTCTAACCTGAAATCTTTTTCTACTTGATTCGAGAGATTCTTCTGGCCAATCATCATAACTAGCTCCAGTATCTACAGAACTTTTTCCTCCAGAAGTTTCTGAAGAAGTTTCATCGGCAATAATCCAAATTTTCTTGTCTTCCATAATAATAATTAGGTCTAATTTTTAAAGTTTCGGACATTTTTCAGTCGTTGCCTAGAGATAATCGCTATATTTTAACTTATTTGATTTTTAGACAAACTCTGGAGAGCGATCGCTATATTTAGTAATGTAGGTTGGGTTGAGAAACCGAAACCCAACATATAGGAATCAGGAATGATTTTGATAGAATTTAAGAACTACTAAGATAAATCTAAACCCTTTTATATTCTGACTCCTGTAGAGGCGATTCGTGAATCGCCCCTACGACTTCTGACTCCTAATCAGCACTAAAACTCACAACTGAAATATGATTACTATATATAGGTTTTTGTTATATAGGTTTTTGTTGGGTTGCGCTGGCGCTTAACTCAACCTACAAAAGCTAGGAGTTTTGTCAATTTTCCCCTATTAAACTAACTTTATTCCACAACTTTTTTCTCTTGCTCATTTAAACTAATTTTGACATCTTCATCAGATTTTTCTGAAGCTTTTGTCAACTCAAAAATTGGCGGTTCTAAATCGGGAATGGGTACTTCAAACCCAGGTGGTAAAGGTGGTAGTTGTGGCAAACCAGAATCTAATCCTTTAGTCTGCTTCAATAACTCATTAATACTAACTTCCGGTACAGGCGGTATTTCCGTAACTTTCAATGCTGTCATCAAATTCACTAAGGCAAATTCAATATGACTATCTGGGTTTTTTGCCACCCATCCATCTTTTGTTAACTGTCGCATTTCAAAATGTAAGTGGGGACCTGTAGACATTCCTGTATTACCAACTCGTCCAATAACTTCTCCTTGTTGTACAAACTCTCCTGGTTTGACAAAGATTTCTGATAAGTGACCATAGAGAGTTTCCAATGATTTTCTCTGGTGATCTAGCACAACAGTCACACCATAACCACCTAACCAGTCAGCGATCGCTACTTGACCTGCATAAGTTGCAACTACTGGGGTTCCGGTTGGTGCGCCTAAGTCTGTTCCGGTGTGGAATTTTTTATAACCTAATATTGGATGTTCTCTCCAACCAAATAATGAGGTGATGGGTGCTGGAATAGACAGAGGAAATATTAACCGGGTATTACCATTTCCGGGTACTGCGGGAGGTCGCATGGTGCGTTTATAATAAGCTAAACCTGACTGGGATATGGGGTTATGAAATAATCCCTGCACTTGAGCGGGTAATACTGCTGCGACTTCTACTCCCTGAGAAGAGTCTGAGTAGTGTGGAGCATAAGAGGTGCTGGAGTAATAACCACTTTGACTAGAGGATGAATTTGAGTAGTAACTTGTTTGACTATAACTAGAGGTATCTGAATAATAACTACCGTTGGAAGAGTAATAGCTATTATTGTAGGATGAATCTTGGTAGCTATTTTGAGAATAGTAATTTTGCTGAGTTCCCCCATTCCACGAATTATTAGAAGAAGTTTGAGCAGGGGCACTCCAATTATTTGTTGCGGTAGTCGCACTCCAGTTATTAGTCTGAGTGGGGGCGCTCCAGTTATTATTATTTTCGGCGACAGCACTCCAATTTTTATTATTTGTTGGATATTGAGCAACTTCACCTGTGGAACGTTCTGAGAAAACTACTGTACTTGGTGCTTCATAACTTTCAGTTGCACCGACTTTGTAATTTGTGTCATCTATATAAGCATTAGTCGAACCATCATAATAATAAAGTTTCTCAGGTTTTGGTAATGTTAGGGGTGGTAAGTCATTTTTGGGTTTCTTTGAGAGGTTAAGATTAGTATTAGTCGGAGGTGCTACATACAGGTTTTTTGGTAGATAGATAGTATTGTCGGGTTCTGGTTCCGGTTCCGGTTCATAGGTTGGTGCTGGTTGGGAGTAGTATGGTTCCGGTTCGTAATAACTTGGTGCTGGTTGAGAATAGTAAGATGGTTCGGGTTCGTAATAAGTGGGTGCTGGTTGAGAATAATAAGGTTCCGGTTCTGGTTCGTAATAATATGGTTCAGAATAGCTAGGTGAAGCAGAGTAATATGGTTCTGGTTCGTAGTAGGGTTGTGAATAATAAGGTTCGGGTTCGTAATATGGCGCGGGCGAATAATATGGCTCTGGTTCGTAGTAGGGTTCTGGTGAATAGGAGGGTGCTGAATAAGATGTTTGGGGAGAATAACTATCTACTGGGGCGGGTTGATATGATGGTTCATAATCATAAACTTCTATTTCCAAAACCATCTCGGCTAAAACCATACCTCTACTAAGCATCCCTAAACTAGCTAGACAACAACCTAGTTGCATGAGGGACTTGTGAGTTAGAAGTTTGGTCTGAATCAAGTTTTGCTTTTGGTTCTGCTCTGGAGTTGTTTCCTGTGGTTGGGTGTTGGACTCAACCGATCGGTTTTGGTTTTCTAGCGACATTATTTCCTGCTCTATAAAAGTGATACAAAGCGCCACATAAAGTGACAATAGTCATGTTTACTTCCTGCTTCTACTGAGGCCGTCGGCGGTTACTCATCCACAGGCATTGACGATCAATTGGTTTTCTAGCGACATTATTTCCTGCTCTATAAAAGTGATACAAAGCGCCACATAAAGTGACAATAGTCATGTTTACTTCCTGCTTCTACTGAGGCCGTCGGCGGTTACTCATCCACAGGCATTGACGATCAAGCCGACCGCATCTCTTGAGTGCGTCTTGCATTCTGAGGTCTCCTCAGAATTAAGCACTCGCTTTTTTAAATTAATACTTGCGTTTAAATCTCTATCTATTGACAAGCCACACTCTGGACAATTATAAGTCCTTAGATTTAATGGCATATCTTGGACATGACCACAGTTAGAACAAGTCTTTGATGATGGAAAAAATCTATCTTCTACTACTAGCTCACAACCGTACCATTGGCACTTATATCCAAGCTGTCTTCTAAATTCATAAAAGCACTGTCTACTTATAGATTTGGCTAATTTGTGGTTGGCTAACATACCCCTGACATTCAAATCTTCAATGACAACAGTGCCGTGGTTCTTGGCTAAGTATGTTGTCAGTTTATGAAGTGCGTCTTTACGGATGTTAGCTACTCGCCTATGCAATACCGCTATCTTAAGTTGCGCCTTTTTCCAGTTAGCAGAACCAATTATTTTATTACGGTTCAGGTATTGTAGTCTAGATAGCTTATATTCAAATTTCTTGTAAGACTTAGCTCCTTCAAATAAAACTCCCGTGCTTAAAGTTGCTAAGGTTTTTACTCCTAGATCTACACCTACAACTTCTGTCTTTTTAGGTGTTGGAGTTGGAGTATAGGAGTAGCTACAACTTAAGTACCAATCACCTGCTTGTCTACTAATGGTTACTTTTTGAGTTGTTGCTTCAATAGGTTCATAAGTTTTGATAATACCAATAACAGGTAATTTATGATTCCATCCATTTAATTCTATTGGTTTTCCACCACGATCAATTGTGAAAGAATCAGACCTACTTTTCTTCTTAAACTTTGGGTATTTACCTAGCCCTTGAAAAAACCGCTTAAATGCTTCACCTAAGTTCAGGAAAGCGTATTGATAAACCCTAGAAGACAAGTTCTTCATCCAAGGATAAAGAGGTTTTGTCTGATTAGTAAAAACTTCTCTAAGCTTACGGGCGTTAGGTTTGTAACCATCTTTATATGCCTGATTCCATAGACTTAAGCCCCAGTTATAACACCATCTACCATAGCCTGCGTGTTGAGCCAAAAGGGTTTTTTGTTTGTTATTCAGTTTGAGCTTGGTTCTGACGGATTTCATCTATCCATGAGCGTAGTTTATCTAATTATATAAATAGTATAATTTTTAACGGATGTATTATATCATTGTTCTTTGATATTGATAAATCAAATATCAAGTTTTTTCTACTGCGGAAAAACGACCAGATGTATTTCAATTTCTCCCCTACTCCCTTACTCCCTTACTAACTTGGCCATAGCCCAGACTGATCGTACCTGGTTTTAGGTATATTTCTGAGGGCGATATTTGAGACTGAGTTTTTGAGGTAGCTGAGTCTGGGTTAATTTTTACTTTTAACTCCCCACTATTAGTTACGCCTAATACTTTGCCAAGACGATTTTCTACTACCACTTCCTGCCCTACATTTATCAGTAGTTGGGTATAACTTGGTAAAATACTTTCTATTCCTGAGTCTAAAAGTTGTTTAATGCCAGAATCTAGTCCATGAAAGACTATTGCAGCTAACATTTCTAGAGAGGATATTTTTGGTTGAGACTGGTTTCTATAATAGCTTTGCAGATTAATGCCTGTATCTGGCACAGAATTAGCCCAGTTAATCCCAATACCAATTACTGCGGTCGAAATTTTTTTCTTGTTTATCCTGGTTTCTGTGAGGATGCCACCTAATTTTCGATTTTCTAAGATTAAGTCGTTAGGCCACTTAATTTTTACTGGTACACCATAATCCTGCAAAGTTGAGGCTATACCCCAAGCTGTAGATAAGGTTAGTTGCGGGGTTTGGGATATTGATATTTTGGGGGCTACTGACATATATAGTCCGCCGATGCTTGATATCCAGTTTCGTCCCCATTGTCCGCGTCCTGCTGTTTGTTGGGTTGCTATGACTATGGTTCCTGGTAATGCTCCTGAGTCAATTAGTTGCCAAAGGGTTTGATTTGTTGAGGGGAGGCTGGAAAAAATATGGATATGATTGGGGGTCGAAGGGTTGGATATGTCGGAAGTTCTAAGTCTCTGAATATTTGATAGGGAGTTGATAAATTGTGTTTGGTTAAATTCTGGCAATTTTTTTACTGTCGATTAATAAATATGACTTGGTCAAATTTTGACAGATTATGCTGCTCAAATTTTCTATTGCGGATAGAGCAATAGTAGTTTCATTTCCTCAAACACTCCGAGATGAGTGATGGAATTTTCCTTCTATTGCGGATAGAGCAATAGTAGTTTCATTTCCTCAAGCACTCCGAGATGAGTGATGGAATTTTCCTTCTATTGCGGATAGAGCAATAGTAGTTTCATTTCCTCAAGCACTCCGAGATGAGTGATGGAATTTTCCTTCTATTGCGTATAGAGCAATAGTAGTTTCATTTCCTCAAACACTCAGATGAGTGATGGAATTTTCCTTCTATTGCGTATAGAGCAATAGTAGTTTCATTT
>NZ_JBNHER010000051.1:8335-13729 GCF_050015975.1 Dapis purpurea BLCC-M126
CTTCTATTGCGTATAGAGCAATAGTAGTTTCATTTCCTCAAGCACTCCGAGATGGGGGATGGAATTTTCCTTCTATTGCGTATAGAGCAATAGTAGTTTCATTTCCTCAAGCACTCCGAGATGGGGGATGGAATTTTCCTTCTATTGCGTATAGAGCAATAGTAGTTTCATTTCCTCAAGCACTCCGAGATGGGGGATGGAATTTTCCTTCTATTGCGTATAGAGCAATAGTAGTTTCATTTCCTCAAGCACTCCGAGATGGGGGATGGAATTTTCCTTCTATTGCGTATAGAGCAATAGTAGTTTCATTTCCTTAAGCACTCCGAGATGGGGGATGGAATTTAAGAAAAATTGCTAGTGCAGCATATTCGGGAAGGATGCCAAAATAAGAATCTAAACTGCTAAAAAATTCTAACTTCAATGACTATACTCGGCTCTGATTCACAAAAATTAAATAAATACTACCAAGTTTTTGGTAAAAATGATGTAACTTGGCATTGGCAAGAATGGCAAGGACGACCTTACCTGACCTGTAGCCTCTTAAAAAACTGGCCTCATGGTTTTTTTACTCACCATTTTTCTCCTAGTACACCAACAGAATTAGTAGATATATTACATCCCTCTGCTGAGGTATATCGCGTCAAGCAAGTACATGGCAATACTGTACTTACAGCAGGGAAATCTACTCTTGAAGCTGAAGCAACTTATGCCGAAGCTGATGGTCTACTAAGTGAAAAAGCCAAACAAGCCGTTTGGGTATGTACTGCTGACTGTGTTCCTGTTTTAATTGCTGACCAAAAAACTGGACAAGTAGCAGCTATTCATGCTGGGTGGCGTGGTACTGCGGCAAAAATTGTCTCGGTGGCATTGGCAGGTTTTCAGGCCCACGGGAGTCAATTATCTGATTTGCTAGTTGTGCTTGGCCCTGCTATTAGTGGAGAGGTTTATCAAGTCTCTGAAGAAGTGGCTGCTCAAGTGGGAGTAACTATTTTTCCAGAAACAGGTAAAGGAAACATTGAAGATATTTTGCATTTTCTGGAGTTTTTACCTAATTCACCAATTTTATCTGATCCTGAACCGGAAAAAGTTCGCTTAGATGTTCGTTTGGTAAATATCTTACAATTGAAACAGTTAGGTATTGGTAATCAACAGGTGGGGATCGCTCCTTATTGTACTTATCAACAACCGGATTACTTTTTCTCTTATCGGCGTGAAAAACAGAAAAAGGTGCAGTGGTCAGGAATAGTTAGTAGCTGAGATTGATATTAAGTCAAAAGTAATACAAGTTAATAATAGGTATTTGGAAAAAAACTTTGTACTTCTGAGATTAATTTTTTTGTTTTCCTTGTGTGAACCTAATACCACTTGGAAACAAGAATGAGACAAAAAGGTGCATCTCGATCGCAGATTCTGAAAAAGAGCTGCTCTAATTTATTTTAGACAGTTTCATCCTAGAGAGTTAGCTCGATCATTTTTCCCTTTTTTTTCAATATCTACATCCTTTTCTCCTAGATAACCAAAGCCTTATTTTTTGCTTCCTTCTTCCCTCTTACTTAGAGATATTTGTAAAGTCAACTAGGCATATTTCTGGAAAAGTGGATAAGATTAAAATACTGTAATCGAGTATTGTGTCACATTTTAAAAGATTATTAATAAATTCCTATGAGCAATCAGAGTCATTATCAACAACTTGGTCTCACTGAAGATGCTTCTTTTGAGGAAATTCAAGCAGCAAAAGAACGTTTGAAGCAAGAGCACGGTGACGATCGGAAAGTTATGGAAAATATTGAAGCTGCTTATGATGCTATTTTGATGGACCGTCTACGGTTGCGTCAGGAAGGCAAAATTAAAGTGCCTGAGCGTATTCGCTTTCCAGATAGGCAAACAAAAAAAGACCCTGATAGTTTAACTCCAGGGCCAAATAATCAAGCACCTGCTTGGGTACAAAATTTGATTGATACTCCTAGTCAAGCTGATATTCTATGGCCTAGTGGGATATATGTGGTCTTAGGTGCAATTAGTATTTATTCTGGGGTTAGTCAACCTTCTACTTTGCAGCTAACTTTGGCTTTGGGAGTTGGTGGTTGTCTTTATTTCCTTAACCGCAAAGAAAATAAGTTTGGCCGTGCGGTTTTGTTGACAGTTGGTGGTTTAATTTTTGGGTTGATTTTAGGGGGAATACTGAGTGCTTTGGCGACTGGTTTAGCAACAGAAGTATTTATTACTTTGGTAACTTTTTTGGTGTTATGGATGGTGAGTTGTTTTTTACGTTAGTTTTTGGCAGAAGTAAAAAGGAAGAAGAAAATTATGGTGTTTTTATCCCAAATCTTCCTGATTTATTACTGAAAAACCATACCTTTTAGGGTTAAGGAAATTTTGAGTAATTAATTGATTTTATGTAGGGTGGTTGAATCTTGAATAATTGATATTTATCCTAGATAAAGTAGGGTTGCCCACCCTACTTTGAATACCTCAAGGATAAGGAAAAACAGATTATTACTTCTATACTTAAATTTTTGTTATTTTTTACTCAAAAACTACAGCATAGATGCACATGAATATTGCCTCTTTAAAAACGCAGTTCCGCTACAAAAGCTTAGGTGACAGCTGAATGCTTACGTTATGATTTATTAATTGTCCAAAAGGGGAATTGTTGAGTAGGTTCTAAACTAACTCCACTAATATTTTTTTGAGTAAATACATAATCTTTATCTAACCACAATGGGATAAAAGGAACATCTTCTCCTAATAATTCTTGAATTTCTATGAAAATAGCTTGACGTTTTTCTGGGTCTTGCTCTTGACGTTGTTGTTGGATTAATTGATTTACCTCATCGCTATAATAGAATGAACCTTGAAATTGACTAGCTCCTTCTTCACAACCTTTTTCTTTTGAACCTTTGGTACATTCTAAAAATGGTTGGATATAGTTATCGGCATCAATAAAGTCTCCGTACCAATCTAAGATAAATGTTTGATATACTCCTTTATCTAAGTTTTTAAAGGCGGTAGCTGCTTCTACGCTATTCAATTCTAATTCCATTAAACCTTCTAATTTTTGCTCTACAGATGCTTTTAATGTACTGGCTGTTAATTGCCTCTTAGTGGAGTTTGCAGCATACCAAATTTCTATTTTTGCTGGGCTATTTTGAGAATATCCTGCCTCTTTTAATAATTCTTTGGCTTTGTCAAAATTTCCATCTCCATAATTTTCTTGAAATACTGGTTTATAACCATCAAATTTTGTAGGGATTAGACTATAAACTGGTTCAGCTTTTCCTTGTAAAACTCGTTCATTTAGTAATTTCCTGTCAATAATAGATGCTAAAGCTTGTCTAACAGCTTTGTTATTTAATGGTTCTGAATTGAGATTTAAAACCATGTAATTAACTGTCTTACCATCTGTAGAGATTACTTGCCATCCTTGACGGGTAGCTTCTGCTTCTAAATTAGTAATTTGGTCGGTATCTAAAGAAAAATATGCTACATCAATAGCCCCTGTTTTAAAAGCATTAAATAGGTTGGCTGAACTAGAAAATATTTGAATGTCAATTCCTTGATTTTTTGCTTTTTCTCCCCAATAATTTTCAAATGTATCTAACCGTAAAACGTCAGTACCATACTCAGATAATTTGTAGGGACCAGTGCCAATAAATGTATCAGGTTTGAATTGATTTTCAGCTATTGTATAAGCTTGTGGGGAAATAGCACATAGACCAGAAAATGCTAATAAAGGAGTGAAAGCTGCAAAAGGTTTTTTCAGTTTAATTGTTAATTGATATTCTCCGGTAGCTTCTACTGACTCAACCGTATTAGTTAGCAAAGAAGAAGGTGGACCACTGTTTTTAATAAAACGTTTTAAAGAAAAGGCCATTGCTTCGGCGTTGAAGGGAGTACCGTCATGGAATGTTACTCCTTCACGAATGGGAATAGTATATGTTGTGCCATTTTCACTAATTTTTGGCATTTCTGTTGCTAGTTGGGGTACAAGTTCCGTTGTTCCTAACTTGTAACCGTAGAGGCGATCGCCTAAGTTATAGAGTAAGTTACCGGATATTACTTCGTAGGCGTCTGCAGGATCAATAGTTCGAGGTTTTAAAGTTGTGCCAATAGTAATGCGATTTGTATTTGTTTCTGTAGTTAGGGTATTATCGGGATTATTCTGAGGTTGGCTACAACTAATGACTAGGAAGCAGCAAAGACAAAACAAACCAACAAATTGAATAATTGACTGCCAGGAATGGTTGATTAAATTAAATGATTTATGTTTGACCAATTTGACTATTTACCTCTCTGATATCTAAATAATATAGCTTTAATATATTAAATTAAAAGGTACGAAATTCTAGATTTCAGGGAACAGTGGTGTGAGAACGCGTCGGCGACAGACGTACTTGGTAGCGCACCAAGATAGGGAACAAGAAAACATAATAGAATAAGAATAAGTGTGCTTCACAAAAAGTGAGAAACACTATATTTTTATTTTTGTTTGTTGATATAAATTTAACTAATATAGGGATAGTTTTTTATTGTTTCAGTTTTAAATTTAAGTAGATTTGATATTTAATCTTAAGTTCTTGCCAAATATTACTTAATCTCAGCAAGTCAATTTTTTTGAAGTGAGCTTTTCCAGGGTTGGTATAAAAATACAAAATTTTGAAAATCTTATTTCCTTACCTCTAGCAAGATATTAAAATGGCAATAGGATTGCTATAACTAGATTTAATTAATCTCAGGAGTATTGATTGTAATATTCAGATTGCAATTAATAAAAATAATTTCTTCAAATATATATAGCAATCTGATTTAAGTTATGAGATATTGAAGACTTTTAGGGAAGGGGGAACAGGTAACAGAGAAGAAAAAAAAATGAATATTATAACTGCTATATTCTATTCTTTTAATTACTTATCAGCTTTTCCGTTCCGGAATGCTCCGCAAACAGAATTTAGCTGGAGCGCTAAAAAAATTCAAGGGTTCAAGTCGCTCACTATATTTTAAAAAATTAGTGGTGCGCTTTTTTAGGGGTTTGTAGACGCGGAGCAGCTTCTCTTGAGTATCCCTCATTATAGAACCCCTAAGCGTATCTTTATAAATATGCGCGTTAGCTAGGAGTTAGGAGACAGGAGTTCATTAATTGATAATTGATAATGGATAATTGATAATTACCTCTGGTTAAAACCGAGAGGATTGAAGATTGGGAAATATCATTTCTCTTCTCTTGGTCGATTGGATATGCCGAGGTCTCCTCGGCATCCCATCCTAACGGACTGCTCCGCAAACGACCGCTCTCTTGGTTGATTGGATATGCCGTTAGCGGAGCGGCTCTGTTAAGAGCGGGAGACCTCGGCATCCCTCGACCGCTTTTTCCCCTATCCAAGGGGAGGCTTTAAA
>NZ_JBNHER010000052.1:0-25423 GCF_050015975.1 Dapis purpurea BLCC-M126
GCTTAAGAGGTTAGCGATCGCCTAATTTTTTAGAGATACCAAATGGGTTCTATAGTAGTTTATATCAAATCCCCTGGCTTTGGATTAATATAATTCCTATCGTCAGTAGGCATAAAAGGCTGTTTACTCTAGAATCTCAATAAATTATTCCTCAATACTGAATTATAGCAATGCTACAGGATATGAATATTAATCTTCAGTTAAGAGAAACGCCTAATTCGCGAAAGAACCCCGGGTAATTCTGGGCAAGAGTTTTATTGTTCTTGAGTTCTTCTGCTAAGTTAGAAGATGTTTGTTTGTTGCCAAAATAATAATAAATGTAAGCAATGCCAAGATTCATCAATCCTTTCATTAAATCCTTATTAATTTTACCTACAAAAGTACAATCATCAAGTACCTCGATAATTTTATTAATTGCATCTATCTTCTCATCAATACTAAAATCATCTTCTGCAAGTTTACCAAGGATAACTGATGGTATTTCTTGAGTTATTTTAAAATATATAACACCATCAACCACCTGGTCTAAAAGTTCAATATAGGGCAGAATTATACCAGTAGAATAAATTAACCAAGGAAGCCTCGATCTATGAAAATCTTGATGAATAACAATAGTTTGATTGACACAAAAATTAGGAAAAAATTCTTTGGCAATGTGTTGCCATACTTTTAATGTTTTGGCTATATCAATGTGAATAATCTCGATGGGTTTATTTATCCATGATAATGTTGTAATATCTCCATCACAAACATTAACATAGTCAATCAAAGTCTTACAGTTTTTTTGAAATATATGTAAGTAGGAGTCTTGTTTTTGAGCTTCTCCAGTATTTTGGAAATATTTTTTTCCTCCTCTAGCTGCAATTTTTTGTTCTGGAGTTGTAAAAGCATCATAGGCATAAATTCTAGATTTTTTCTCTAATACTTGTTGATTTTTTGATAATCCCAAAGCAAAGGGATACACTGTTCCTGCTACTCCTGAACCAAGATCGACTATTTCTCCCACACCAGAGTAAAAGCAACGAGCTAAATACTTCAGAACTTTTCTTTCTCTGATGGAAGTCATCGAAGGAGGTAATTTTTCAAAAATTGGAAAGGACTCAGAAAGAATATTGTTTGGGAAATTTATCATCAGACACTAAAATTGAGAAATGAATTTCACTGAACCAAACTAATGTAAATACAACACATGTTGATTAGTTACCATCAATTATAGATTATCTTGACCATCATAACTTTTACCGAAAATTTGGGTCTAAAGTCTCCCCCTGAAAGGGGGACTTTGTATTATACTGAAAATAGTGCAAAGGTATTCAACCGCTCTAAAAACCTATCTATCTAACCGATAGACGCATCTTGACAACTAGAGTTATGGGGTTTTGCACAGGAATGCTTGTGGATGGAAAAGCTCTAAGCAACAAGTACCAGAGAACCAAAGTTTTTAAAATTTTAACTGTACCGTAGGCCATAGGTCAACAGGCTCTTATTAGCGCAGTTCCTCTGAAAGAGTCAATAGAGCCAACGCCTGGAGAGAGAATCATCTCTAGATTAGATATCGCAAGGTGTTTAATTTAAGTGGGCTTAATGAACCAGGAATCCTGCTACCCAGGAGAATCTCCGTGCCTTCAGGCCGGAGAGTATGTCAAACCTAGTAGTGAATTTATGTTCTCTGGAGAATGCTCTTATAAAGTCTCATAAAGAGCAAAGCTTAAAGGATTAATTGTCACAGTCTGTCCAGATAACAATTTTTCAGGTAAAGCAGCACCATTTCCCATCCATTCTTGTTCGGAGGAATTAAGTAGCTTTTGCCAGTTTCCTTCAGGTAGTTTAGGTTCAAATGTGACAGACTCTTTTTCAAAATTCATCACACTTAATACACCACTTTTTTCTTCCCACCTGTGAAGCAATAAAACATTTTTCTCAGCACAACTGTAAACCTCAGTTTTAGTTCTATCTAATTTAGCTAATGCCGGAATTTTTTTCCGTAGCTCAATTAGCCTTTTATAGAAAGAACGCAAAATTTTATATTTCCCTTCCCTAGATTTTTCCCAATTCAGTTTAGACTCTATAAAGACTTTCTCACCTTGAGGATCTGGCACTTCTCCAGACCAATTGAAAGACTTAAATTCTTCTGCCCTACCTTTTCTCACCGCTTCAACTAAGTTTGGATCTCCATGACTAACAAAATACATAAAAGGATTTTCTTCTCCATACTCTTCTCCCATAAATAACATTGGTACAAATGGAGAAATTAAAACTGCTCCTGCTGCTAATTTTAATCCTTCAAAATTTACTAAAGCTGATAATCTTTCTCCAATTAATCGATTACCTATTTGGTCATGGTTTTGAATACAAACTACAAATTTTTCTCCGGCAAAACCTAGAGTAGAATTACCATGATTTCTCTGACGGTGAGGTGAATATTCTCCAGTATAAACATATCCTTCTTTGTAAGATTTTTTCAGAGACTCTATACTCTTAAAATCAGAATAATATCCAGATGTTTCTCCAGTTAAAAGAGTGTGTAAAGAGTGGTGAAAATCATCACACCATTGAGCATCGTGACCAAACCCACCTTGTTCTTTTGAACGTAAAACTCGCACATCATTTAAGTCACTTTCGGCAATTAAATAACGCTTCCTTCCATCATTTTTACTAAACTCTTCCACCCTAGCGGCTAACTGTTGTAAAAACGGTTCAGCACTCATATCATAAATTGCATGAACAGCATCTAAACGTAAACCATCAATATGATATTTATCTAACCAATACAAAGTATTTTCAATAAAGAAATTACGGACTTCATTACTATATGCGTCGTCAAAATTAACAGCATTTCCCCAGGGAGTATGATATTTATCCGTAAAATAAGGACCATAATCCCAGAGATAATTTCCCTCTGGACCAAAATGATTATAAACAACATCCAAAATTACAGAAATGCCCATTTGATGACAAGCATTAACAAGTTCCTTGAGACCATCTGGTCCACCATAAGAATCTTGGACACCATAAAGATAAACTCCATCGTAGCCCCAGTTGCGATCGCCTGGAAATTGGGCAACTGGCATTATTTCTATAGTGTTTATCCCTAAATCTTTTAATTCTGGCAATCGAGGAATAATTGCTGCAAAACTTCCTTCGGGAGTAAAAGTACCGACATGAAGTTCATAAATAATCATTTCTGCCAAAGGGATACCTTGCCAAGAAGTATCATTCCAGGTAAATTCTTGATGATCTACTACTTTAGAAGGACCATGTACTCCTTGAGGTTGCCAGTTAGAGGCGGGGTCTGGTCGCTCAGTTTCTCCATCTAATTGGTAAAAATATAGAGTTTCCGGGTGAATTTCTTTTGCTTCTCCTTGCCAATATCCCCATTCATCTTTTTGCAGAGCTATTAATTTTTCTTGTGGATGTACAATATGTACAGCCAACTTTTCTCGTAGAGGTGCCCAGACAGTAAATAGGCATTTCTTTGTTTCTGCTAAATAATGGCTACCAACTCTCATAAATTTATAGATTTTTAGGGTGTTTAATACTAGACAAAATTATTGTCTAATTTTAGATTATTTTTTATAGTAATCCTAAATCATTCAACATTTAGATAAAATACTGTCAATCCAAAGCTTGTATGAATTTATATTCTCCTTAGGAATTGAATGTTATATATAATTTTATATAATCATATACTATATTTTAGATCATTAAATAATTCCTCTACCTGGAGAGGTATAACTTTTTTGTATTTTACCTCTCAAGTGTCAAGCCAAATCTTAGATAGTTACTAAACAATTAATAAGTTGTGGCTGAAAGCAATTCCATTCGAGTAGAAAAATATCAAAAAACTTTGACTGACTCTCCTTATTTTGAAGAGGATATAATTGTTAACGGGACTTGAGTAAAAAATGCCTTAAAAATAGTTTTAAACCCTGAGTGTGTAAAGCATAGACTATTATAGCCATAGTTTTTTTTAGTTTAGTTAAATATTATTTAAAACCCTAACGTTATAGTTATGAATATATCATTTATTAGTACCACCGAAGCAGCTTTTCTCCTAAATATCTCGACAGGTAGATTGCGTTTTCTACTAAATGCTGGTCGTGTTATCGGTGCCAGAAAAGTCAAGAGACTTTGGCGAATTCCTCTAAATCAGAAGGGAATGCCAGAAATTACACCTGGTCGTCGAGGTCCAGAACCTACATGGAACAAAAATCAACGTACAGCTAATACCTTTATTCATGTTCTACGAAAAACTATAGACTATAACCGAGACTATGGAACTTCCCATCCAGCAGTTGCTGTAAAAGTAGGACATAAAAAAGATTATTGCCACTCCTTAAAAATTCATGGACCTTGCCAAATAGTCTATCGACCCCATCAACCTAATACAAGTCAAGCTGGAGGTGCCCGTCTATGGATTGAAGTAGAACCGGGAAATAGAGTAGAACGAGTATACTTCAGTGATGGAGATTATGATCCACCTCCAGAAGTGCTTCAGCAGCGGGCAAAAAGGAAAAAGTCAAAAGGTTAAACACTACATATCTGCAACATTATAGTTTGATACCACTATATATAGTGCTTTTGGGTGAATTTTGGGAAATGTGTATGGCGATCGCTCATACTTAACTAAAAATCCTATTGAGGAAAGATAAGAGGATTAAAGCGGTTTTCATTTTGGTAGACCACAGTAGGGGCTAATACCTATTGGCCTCTGTAGAATAGTGTCTAATAATTAATCCTCATATTCTACCCATTCTGTAATAGGGAGAATGGAAATAGCAGCAGCTTTCCCTGTTGGAAATTTTATTTGAGATTCTCTGCAAGGGAGTGGAATAATTCAGGGAATTTCAAACCATTGAGCAACTTAGATGCTGTGTTTTAAAGGAGCAATTTCTTTGAGACTAATCATATATGCTTCTTGAACAGCAATTACAAAAAGGTTTTCTTTAGTTAGAGACTAAAATTATTAATTTCTAAAATCAACATATACTTAAGAAGTTTAATCAACTTCATAAACGTTTTAAAACAACAATTGAACGTTCCATAACGGGAATAGGAACCTCTCCTTGATATTGCTTACCATTTTCCACAAAACGAGACTTACTTGTATCAACAGTAACCACCCAATTTCTATCTTGAAGTTTAGGAGGAATTGTAAATTCTATTAACTCATAGTGAGCATTAAAAAAAACCATAAAACAATCATCAATAATTCTTTCCCCACGCTCGCCACTAGCAGGAATTTCCTCTCCATTTAAAAAGATACCAACAGCCTTAGCAAAATCAATATTCCATTGTTCCTCAGTCATTTCTCCACCATCAGGATTATACCAACCTATATCATTCACATCCGAACCATGAATAGCACGACCTTGAAACCACTTACGTCTATGAAATACTGGATGTTGACAACGGAAATAAATTAACTGTCGAGTAAAATCTAATAAATCTGAATTTTCTACTTGTAAATTCCAATCCAACCAAGAAATTTCATTATCCTGACAATAAGCATTATTATTACCTTTTTGCGTCCGCCCAAATTCATCTCCACCTAATAACATAGGTACGCCTTGAGACAACATTAAAGTCACTAAAAAATTACGCCTTTGACGGTTTCTTAAAATCAGTATATCTGGGTCGTCAGTTTCTCCTTCCTCTTCACAATTCCAAGAACGATTATGTTCTTCTCCATCATTATTATCTTCCCCATTTGCTTCGTTATGTTTTTCGTTATAACTAACTAAATCATTCAGAGTAAAACCATCATGGGCAGTAATAAAATTAATACTGGCATGAGGCAACCTACCATTAGAAGCATATAAGTCAGAACTACCTGTAAAACGATAAGCAAATTCAGCTAATGTTTCCTCTTCCCCTCGCCAAAAATCTCTGACTGCATCTCTATATTTACCATTCCATTCCGACCACAATAGAGGAAAATTACCAACTTGATAACCACCTTCTCCAACATCCCAAGGTTCAGCAATTAATTTCACATTAGAAATAACTGGGTCTTGATGCACAATATCAAAGAAAGCTGCCAAACTATCCACTTCATATAATTCTCGCGCCAAAGCTGAAGCTAAATCAAATCTAAAACCATCAACGTGCATTTCTGTAACCCAGTAGCGCAGACTATCCATAATTAACTTCAATACCTGGGGGTGACGAACATTGAGAGAATTACCACAACCAGTAAAATCCATATAGTAGCGGGGGTCATCTTCTACAAGGCGATAATAAGCAGCATTATCAATACCTCTAAAGGATAAAGTTGGACCGAAATGATTACCTTCTCCGGTATGGTTATAGACCACATCCAATATCACCTCAATGCCAGCATTGTGTAATGCCTTGACCATTTTTTTAAATTCTCGAACTTGCTCCCCTGTTTTACCACTAGAACTATAGCCACTATAGGGAGCAAAATAATTAATAGAGTCATAACCCCAGTAATTAGATAATTCCTTATCAACTAAATGTCCTGGATATCGTAGAAAGTGATGAACTGGCATTAACTCTACCGCCGTAATGCCTAGAGACTGAAGATAGGCGATCGCCCTTGGATGTGCTAACCCAGCATAAGTACCCCTCAGATTTTCTGGAATATCAGGATGTAGTTTAGTAAACCCTCTAAGATGGATTTCATAAATTATTGTGTCGTGGTTGGAAATATTTAATAATTGGTCATTTCCCCAATCGAACCTTTCATCAATTACCACAGATTTTGGCATTAGATGAGCATCATCATCTAAAGTGCAGGCTAAATCTTTTTCTGGATTATCCCAAGAATAGGCAAATATTTCTTCACCATAGAGTATATCCCCATCAATTGCTTTGGCGTAAGGGTCAATTAGTAATTTATGAGGATTAAAACGATGCCCTTGGTATGGTTCGTAGGGACCATGTACTCGAAATCCATATCTTTGACCTGGGCCTATACCTGGTACATAGCCATGCCAGACAAAGTTACTAACTTCTGTCAGAGCTAGTCGTGTTTCTTTGTTTTGCTTGTCAAATAGGCAAAGTTCAACGCTAGTAGCATTTTCAGAGAATATAGCGAAGTTAGTGCCTTTACCATCCCAGGATGCTCCAAGTGGATATGGTTTTCCAGGCCAAAGAGGTACATACATAAATAAACCGAGAATTCTTCAGAATTAGACGACTATTTCTATATTTATAACAGCTATCTAGTGCGAGCTTCCAGCTCGCCAGAATATTATTCAAATTCTCAGGAGATTATTTAAATTTGTAGCAGATTTGGTATTATCCAGCTCGCCAGAATATTATTTAAATTGCCAGAAGATTATTCAAATTGCTAGAAGATTATTTAAATTCACACTGAATTTAGTATTATTAAATACGCGAGCAGGATGCTAGATAGAAAAAATCACCATCAAAATTATGAACAAATATCCTGATTTTCTATTTATATAACTTACTTATTTTATCAAATTCGTCACCTTGGTAAAGATTATAATCAACCCCAGAAGCAGGAGAAATTATTTTGAATTCTTTCCTATTTTTTTACCAACAAAGATATCAGATTTTTACCCTCATAATTATGCCAGAGCATATACATTGTTTAATCATATATTTTATGAAACAAGAATCATAATATTGGTCAATTGGAAGTATTATACACAGCATTAAAAGCTATAGTGCCAAGCAAATTACTCAAGTAATGAAGCAAGCATATTGGCAAAGTTTGGCAAGATAGCAGAAACGAGAGATTCATTAACAGTCAAAAATAAATAATAAACGCTTGGAAATACATCAGACAAAACCCGGTAAAAGCTGAATTAGTAAATAAACCATAAGAATATCCTTTTTTCTGGGAATTAGAAAGAAATTTATCCCCATATTTTCAGAATAATTAAAATTCCTATCCAGTAGGAGCTATAAGCTCGCCAGAACATAATTCTAATTGTCAGAATCTAATTCAAATTTCCAACAGGTTTGGTATTATTAATACGCAAGTAAGATGCCCCCACTAGAAAACTGATAACCGATAACTGAAATGAGTCAATGTTTAAATCCTGACTGTTTAAAACCTAACCCACCACAAACAACATTCTGTCAAAGCTGTGGTAAAAAATTAGTTTTAGCCGAACGTTATCGTCCTCTAAAAATAATCGGGCAAGGAGGTTTTGGCAGAACTTTTCAAGCAGTTGATGAATACAAGCCTTCAAAGCCTTTTTGCGTAATTAAGCAATTTTTTCCTCAAGCACAAGGAACTCAAACTTTATCAAAAGCTGCTGAATTGTTTGCTCAAGAAGCTGAAGGTTTGGATGGTTTAGGTAGACATCCACAAATCCCCGAACTTTTAGCATATTTTACTCAGGAGAATCTACAGTATATAGTACAAGAATTTATCAACGGGCAAAATTTACAGCAGGAATTAGAAGATTCGGGAGCTTTTGATAAAAGTCAAATTTTAGAGTTGTTAAAAAGTTTATTGCCTGTGTTGGAATTTATTCATTCTAAGCAGGTAATTCATCGAGATATTAAACCAGAGAATATTATTAGGAGAAAGAATGATAATCAATTAGTTTTAGTAGATTTTGGTGCAGCTAAATATGCTACTATGACTGCTTTAAGAAGAACCGGAACTGTTATAGGTTCTGCTGGATATGTTGCACCAGAACAATCAGTAGGAAAAGCAACTTTTGCTAGTGATATTTATAGTCTGGGTGTGACTTGTATTCATTTATTAACTGAAGTAGAACCTTTTAATTTATTTGATGTGACTGAAAATGATTGGGTATGGCGAGATTATTTACCGTCAAGTATGAGTGATGAAGTTGGAAAAATCTTGGATAAAATGATTGTCGGAGCGACTAAGAAAAGGTTTGAAAATGTAGGAGAAATTTTGTCTTTGATTCAGCCTACCTCTCAAAGAAAAAAACGGTCTACTTCTTCACCCAAAACATCTCAACCATCAACAGCAGAATCAGAAAAAGGAGAGCTATTTACTTTTGAAGTTTTGACTTTCGACAACTCTAGCTATCTTACTAACCGTACCCAGGGAAGTGCGAGGCAAAAAATAGAAGATTTAGGTAGTGGAATTAAATTAGAAATGGTTCATATTCCTGGAGGAAGTTTTCTCATGGGTTCGCCAGAAAATGAAGAGGGAAGACATGAGACTGAAAGTCCGCAACATCAAGTTACTCTCCAACCTTTTTATATGAGTAAATACCCCATTACTCAAGAACAATATCAAGTTATTATGGGCAAAAACCCCTCTCGATTTAAAGGAAAAAAACTATTTAGAAAAGACTCTGAAGGAGGAAAACGTCCAGTCGAAAATGTGAAATGGCTTGATGCAACTGAATTTTGCCAAAAACTATCTATTAAAACAGGAAAAGCTTATATACTACCTAGCGAAAGTCAGTGGGAATATGCTTGTCGTGCTGGTACAACTACTCCTTTCTATTTTGGTTCGAGTATTACCCCTAGTTTAGTTAACTACAACAGTAAGTCTACTTGTGATGTGGGAAGTTTTCCTCCCAATCCTTTTGGTTTATACGATATGCACGGCAATGTCTGGGAATGGTGTCAGGATATTTGGCACGATAACTATAATGGTGCGCCTACTAATGGAAGTCCTTGGGAAAACCCAGAAAAGGGATTTTTCAAATCGGTCTTTAGCGGAGGTCGAGTCCTCCGTGGCGGTGGCTGGTACTACGATTCTTGGAATTCCCGGAGTGCCAGGCGTATCAATGCCGACATTTTCGGCGACGTTAGAGGTTTTCGGATTGTCTCTTCTGTGTCGGCGGTTTCTGCCTCGCGTCCCTAGGATTCTTCCCATTTTCTCTGTTTGCCAAATCAATCCGTGCATCCTTTGCCAAATCCTTGTTTGCTCATTTCTCTCTTTCCTCATCATTCTCTAAGAGCTACTTAAAAAAGCAAAACCCCCAAATCATTCTCGACAGCTCCTAAAAAAATTAGCAACCCAAAGGATTTGAGGAAGGGAGCAAGATACTCCTAGTTTTTTCTGGTGGCGATCGCTACCTCCCTAACCAACAATATTCCCTACCCTTTAAAAGTAGAAAAAATTATTCTGTGAAGCTCCTAAAAAAATCGGCGACGCAAAGGATTGTGCCTTGCATTCCCCAAAAAATTCTGATGTGATTTACCGATTTTTGTCTTATTGCCAATAAGTATGATTAATTATTCAATAAAAAAAGTATTTTTCAGAAATTAGTTCAGTAGGGGTGGGTTCGGCATTAAGTTAACTAGGCTCAACATTTGATGAAATCAACCCATTCCAATGATAGAACCCACCAATTTTTTAAAGATAGCGATCGCTACCAAAATCTAGGATTATCGAAAATCATTCTCTAAAGCTCCTAAAAAATTAACCGCTGAGGAATTTTTTCATATTCCTATCCTTATGAATTTAGATATGATCTAAATTTCTAGAAGCGATCGCCATCCACAACTATAGCCAAAATATTCATTCTCTAAAGCTCCTAAAGAAAAGCTACAGCCCAAAGAATTTTCCCTTTGCATTCCCAAAAAAATTCTGATGCCATTTATTTAGTATGTAAATCTCTTGCATAAACATGATTTTTATTCAATACAACCAATAAAGATATTTTTCATAAATCAGTTCATTAGGGGCAGGTTCCAATTCAATTAAACGAGTTTCAACATTCAATTTAGATAAACCTGCCCCCAATAATGCAAAGCACCAATCTCAGGATATATTCGTTTAGGGGAATAAAAAAAGTAAAAACATTTCTGAAATAATTGGTTTACATCATCTTGTCGATCTTATCCAATCGATCAATACGCTTCAAAAGTCGTATAAAAGCAAACCCCATCACCACAACCAACAAGAGCAACACCAAAGCTAAAGCAACTTGATTATTAACATATAGAATAGTCGCCGACAAAGTAAAACCACTAATTAACAAAGCATAATTAGTACCCATTTGCACACTGCCAACCCGACGAACCAACCTATCTGTTTCCGTCGCCCGAACCCGAACCCTAATATCCCCCTGTTCTAACTTATCAATTGCATCCTCAATACGACGAGGCAAACCCAAAGCAGTAGAACTAACCTGAGCCGCTTGACGACCAAGTTCATTAAAAATAGTGTTTTGAGAATTTCCATCAGACATAAGCTGCATGGCAAACGGTTGTGCCACCTCCATAAAATTAAACTCTGGATCTAAACCCTTACCAACTCCCTCCAAAGTAGAGAAAGCTCGCATAACAAAAGTGAAAGTTGCTGGAAAACGGAAAGGTTGGTCATAAGCAACCTCATACAGATCGTCACTAATAGCCGTAATTGATTGAGCTTCAAATGGCTTATCCATAAAATTATCCAACATATATTGGATAGAACGCCTTACAGGCCCCATATCTCCAGTAGGTTTTAATGCTCCCAAATCTATCAGAGAGATAATTACTCTCTCAGCATCTTTGGCAGCAACACCATAAAGAGTTTGCATCAGTTTTTCCCGGAGGTTAGACTTAATTTGTCCCATCATCCCAAAATCATAGAAAATTAATCCTCCTTCTGGACTAACAGCAATATTGCCGGGATGGGGGTCAGCATGGAAAAAGCCATCATTCAAAAGTTGCTGTAAATAAGCTTCAGCACCCATTTTTGCTAAAGCCTTTCTATCTTGACCTGATGCTTCCAGAGCTTCATAATTACTAATTTTGATACCTGGAACATATTCCAATGTCAGTACCTGTGGCGCTGAATACCGCCAATAAACTCTAGGAACTTTTACCCAGTTACAGTTGCGGAAATTACGACGAAAGGTATCAGCGTTGCGACCTTCGTTGAGATAATCTATTTCTAGCCAAAGAATTCGGCAACATTCATCATAAATACCCAACCAGTCTCGACCACGACCCCATTTCGGGTGATTTTGAAAATAACGAGCTATTCCTTTGAGAATGGCTAAATCAATTTGGAATAGTTTTTTCAGTCCTGGTCTTTGTACTTTCACCACTACATCTTCACCAGAGTGAAGTTGCGCTCTATGAACTTGACCTAAACTAGCGGCAGCTAAAGGAACTGGATCAAAACTTGGGTATAGTTCTTCTACTTTTTTGCCCAGATCCTCTTGGATAATTACCTCAACTTGTTCGTAGTTAAAAGCGGGGACTTTATCTTGAAGTTTTGAAAGCTCTTCGACGTATTCTGAAGGAAATAAGTCAGCACGAGTGGAGAATAGCTGCCCCAACTTGATAAAAGTAGGGCCTAACTCTAACATTGTCTCTCTGACCCAAATAGCTTGTTTGCGCCGTCTGAGATTTCTCTTTTCTTCTGTTACTCCTCCCCGGTAACTCCAATCTTTTTTGTCTACCCAAAGCCAAGTTAGCCAAAGTAGAACAAAACTCCAAATATCAATGTAACGACGCTGGCGAGAGTAATTTTCTCTGTTCCAGCGATAAGCTTTGTGACTATAGGGTTTGCTGGGGGCTTTAGTCATTGAACCTCCAGTTGTATAGTTAGCTTGTTCCTTGTGGTTAATAATGTCATCGAGGAGAACAGACACAGTAGCAGTATTTTATAATTTGTGATATTATTAAAAGTTTAGCTCATGTTAATAGAGAACAATGAGCGCAGGTATAGTTTATAAGATTCATAGTCTGAAGTCCCCTGTTTTATCTATTGATTCAGCCACGGGATGAAAACCCTGGGATAGTATATTGAATTAACAAAGGAAAAGGACTTCACTTATAAATATATATGGCAACTTTTTAGCAAGTTGAAGAGTCCCGTATTGTCGTTCAAGGCCAACATCGGGTATATTTTAAGAAGAACGACTACGATATTTTTGCAACTCTGCCCTGACTTGAGCTACCTCGGCCCTTAGATCGTCAATTATGGCTTGTAGGTCTTTTGGCTGAGAGTCTAATTCGTCAGAGTTACTATTATTATTTGTGTTATTTTCTGCTTGAGCTGCTCTATCTGCTCTTTCTAAGACTTGGTCAATAAAGCTGCGTAAGTTTTCTCTTTGCTCTGCATCAAATTTACCCAGTCCACTGAGGGTATTGGTGATGCCATTCTCTACTTGTTCATATACTCCTTCTGCAATAGCTCTACCGACAAAGAAAGCATGAATTGGTGATTTACTCATAAAAAAATAGTTTATTTTGATAGTTGACTAATCAATTTAGATTTTTTTTTAGCTTATCTGGCTTGTTTTTTATCTGCTTAATAAGCTGTCTATTGATTTGAAAATGTACTCAATGAGCTAGCGTTTTGTTAAATTTAAACAGATTCAAATTGAAATATATCTTAAACTCATCACCCCATTATTCAAATATCTAACTACTTTAATTTAATTTTTTAACTCGTCTTATCTGTTTGAGACCTAAATTTTTAGGTTAGAGTCAAGATGTGATTCTAATTGTAAAGTATTGTATCACATTATTTTATTAAGTGTCTTACCTAGTTTCTTAAAAGATCTTGATCTTTAAGTAAACTACCTAATATCAATACTATGGCTATGACGTGGGCTTGGATATTCAGCAGAAATAGCGTTCTTAAGTTTTGACAGACGACTTACATTCGGACGAAATGGCAGTATTGCCAGTTCCTAATACTATTTCACGGAAATCAAAAGTCAGGTATTAAAATCTTGTAGGCTCACAACTTTGAAGCTACAGTAATTCCAGGAAATTATTTTATATCTAAAGTTTGAAACTATTTGTGAAATCTTTAAAAGTGAATTGGTATAACGACTTTATCGACCGAAATTAAATTAACTTTTTATCATGATGGAAGCTAAACTTTTGCTCAAAATATACTTTTAAAACATCAATTTATCTCAAAAAAAATAAATTAAATTAATAATAGTCATCTGGATACTGATTTTGCTGTTGATATTTTTGAAAGTCGTACTTCGGATATTGAGGTTGATAATCAGAAGGATAATATTTTCCACTATTGCCATTAGAGGAATAATTGTAGGGAGATACTTTAGTTTTCACATCACCAGAATAATCTACTTTTTCTGACCAAGATTCATCCTCATTAGAAACAGAAATACTATTAGTAAAAAACTCATCCTGTTCAAAATCAGGCTTAGGTAATTTGTTTAATTTTGGTGGATTGATAGAGTAAGTTTTGACTGAAGGAGAACCAAAAAGAGGACTAGAGGGATCGTGATTTCGGAAAGTGTAATTTTGTTCTTGCTTCAGACTGTCTAATAAATTACTTGGCGTCAAAGATGCCATTTTGTTATTAGTTTTTTCATTGCTATAACGCAGGGTAATATCAAAACCTATCCATCCAAAAGTTGCAGCAGTCAAGATAAATAACAAAAAAACTGTCAATTGTAAAGAAAGTTGATTAATCCAACTAAATTTATAGTTTGTATCACTAGGAATAAAAAAATCAAACTTATTTGGTTGTATATTCTTTTTATTAATCGTTTTACTTTTGGCTTCATCAGTAAAATAATTACCTCTTTTATCAGAAATATTTGATTCTGATTTCAGCCCCATCAATTTATCATTATTGTTAAATCTAGATGCTCTCTCTGTTAAATAACTATTCTGTTTTTTTACCTCTAAAATATTTGATTCATTTAAAAGAAGTGCCAACCAAATTTCTGCAGTTTGAGGTCGTTTTGCAGCATCTATTTCTAATCCCATAAAAATAGTTTCTTCAATACTGGGAGAAAGATTGGGTTGAAAATATTTGAGTTCTTTTGCAGAAAAATTAAGTGTTTGAGGCAAAGCTTCAGAAAGCCTTAAAGCTGCGGGAGTAGGAGCCTTACCAGTCAGTAAATAGTATAATGTAGCTGTTAAAGCATAAATGTCTGTTGCAGGACTTAACTTTTGTTGTGGATTACACTGTTCTGGTGGCGAATACCCGACAGAAAATAAATTAGTATGAGTTTGCCTAATTCCAGGAGTTAAATCACAAGCAATGCCAAAATCAGTTAGTACAACTGTATTAGTTCCAGCCCGCCTAATAATATTCTTAGGTTGTATATCCCGATGTAAAAACCCATTTTTGTGAACTACTGAAATAGCTGAGGCAATTTGGTGTATATAATGAGCAGCTTGATTTGGATGGAGATTATAACCAGACTGTATTAACTCAGCTAAATTTTGACCGGGTATATAGTCCATTACTATGAAGAAAAGATCGTCTTCTTCAAAAAAGTCCCATACTTTGACAATGTTCGGATGTCCAGAGTTAGCTAGGAGGTGAGCCTCAGTTATAAATTGATGTTGGAATTTAGGAAAATCTTGATGCTTGTGTAGACTTTCATTGAGAGTTTTAATTACAACAATTTGGTTAAAATGATGATGAATAGCTCGGTAAGTTATACCAAAGCATCCTTGGCCTAAAATACAATCAATACTATATTTTCCTTTTTGAAGGACAACTCCTGGTTTCAGGTTCATAAAATACTCATTTTTATAAAATTGTTAGTCGTCAGAATACAACAAAATACTTGTAGTTGATTCTGCTCGATTGATTATAGATGAAGTTCCTAAAATTGGAAAATTTGGATTGCGGAACAAGGAACAAAGAACAGGGAAATACTTTTAGGCTATGAGCCAATTCCGAATTATATAGTTATAGTTTAAAGATAAGAACATGAGGGAATAGGGAGATGGGAGTATTTTTCTATCTTTTTCCCCTTTTCCATTCCTGAATCTCCTGATTTCTGAGAACTGGGGACTATGAAAAAAGCACGCACCTTTGCAAAGATACCAAATGGATTATATAACCCATCCTCAATTTACTTACAAAATATAGAGGGAAGATTAGTAGTATTTCTCAACCTACCTCTCTGACTATTATAAAAATTGATGGTGGTGCATGGTAATGGCACAGGAAGTGTGGGAAGAAGATATATATCATCACCATTACTATACAGGACTACCTAAAAATTTTAATATTGGCACAGACTAAATGGGTTCTGTGGTGCTTTGGCGAGTCAATAGGCAAAAGGAAATAGGGAGGATAAAAAGGCTATCAGATGAGACTTTTAGCAATTATGAATTTTTTTTAGCAAGTTTGTAAATATACAAGGGTATACTATTATAACTAATGGTGTGTCTAGCTTAAAGTAGTGTAATAGATTTTAACTAAAAGCTTTGAAAAATCCTCATCATACCTTTTACCTCAAGCAACATTTAAGGCTAGACATGGTACGACGAGACCGACACTTATGCAATGGTCTCTTATAACAGATTGTCAAATGCCTTTCACAGTCTAAGCTTTAGCCGTCTAACATATTCTACAAGTTTTAGACTAAATTAACTGTGTCAGTCTACTACCAATTACAGTTCAAATTTGTAGCAGCTAACTAGGATCAAAGAAAGTGGTTAAGCAGTAGCCGGAAAGAGCGGAATCAGGTAATCTAGCTCAGTAAGTATTAAAGATTGTCAAAAACAAAAATCAATCAAATAGAATATTTATGAGGGAAAAAAAATCTGAGCCTACACTTAGTCCAATTGCAGAAAATCTGGTGCTAGGTTTACCAGTACATTGCCTAGATGACTACCCTGGTTACTTACTTTCTCGATTAGAGACGGGAGTAGGAACTCATGTAGTGACGCTGAATGCGGAAATGGTAATGCAGGGTGAGAAAAATCATGTCTTGGCGGAGATAATTCGTCAGGCTGAATTGGTAGTTCCTGATGGAGCTGGGGTAGTTTTATACTTAAGGCTTAAGGGTAAATCTGTACGCCGTTGTCCTGGTATTGAATTAGCAGAAAGCCTTTTGTGCCAAGCAGCGAAACAGAATGCACAGAATTTAGTATTTTTCTATGGAGGAAAACCAGGGGTAGCTATGAAAGCTGCTGAGACTTGGCAACAAAAAGTCTCAGAGTTACGGACTGCAGATGGTGTCAGCCGTATCACTTGTCAGCATGGTTATTTATCTCCAGTAGAGGAGCAGGAACTTTTACAGACTTTGGCACAATTACAACCAAGATTAATATTTGTGGGTTTAGGAGTGCCCCGTCAAGAGTTGTGGATTGCAAAACATAAAAATATTTGTCCTCAAGCAATCTGGATTGGTATTGGTGGTAGTTTGGATATATGGGCTGGTGTCAAGGAAAGGGCACCTGCTTGGTTTTGTGATAATTCTTTGGAATGGTTGTATCGACTTTATCAAGAGCCTTGGCGTTGGCGACGAATGTTGACTCTACCACAATTTGCTTGGAAAACTTTGATGGAAATAAAATTTTAGATAAAAAGAAACCATCTTAATGTTTATCAAAGATAATTTAACTAATTTGTAGTTAAAAGTCAATCATTAATTAACAAAATAAGGAGTCAATAAGCAATGAACTTTGAACATGAGTATGAACAATGCTTAGAAAAACTGAACTGGGCAACTAAGGAACTACAGGTAGAAGTTAAACCAGAAAAACTTGCTGAAATTGCTGAATTAATTGTGCAACCAATGACAGGGCCATGGCGTTATTTTCATACTCCCAATCATATTTTTGAGGTGGGAGGTTCACAAGATGCGATTGAAGTATTAGCCGCTTTATTCCACGATTTAGTTTATGTACAAGTAGATCATAGTGTTAATTTTAATCTAAGTTATTATATTGCTCCTTATATTCAAGAGACACAAGGAAAGTTAAAAATTAGGGAAAAAAATGAATTGCCTAATGATAAGACTTTTGAGATGGTAACGTTTATTTTTGGTTTTGTTGCTGGTCAGGTTTTGTTGCCTTTTGGCGGTCAAAATGAGTTTATGAGTGCTGTGGTTGCTGCTAAAGTAATGGAAACATTTATGACACCTAAATATCTGTTTAAAATTATTGCTTGTATTGAATCTACGATTCCATTTCAACCTATTTCGGAAGATGGCTTGACTGCCACTGAACATCTTTATCAAAGACTCAAAGAAACTAATACTAAGTTAAATATTAATCTTAGTGATGGAGAACTTTATGAAACAGTAAAAAAATCTGTTAGACTATCTAATCGAGATGTGAGTGGGTTTGGTTCTCCTACTTCAATTTTTCTAGATAATACCTGGAATTTATTGCCAGAAACTAACCATAATCTTGCTAATGGAAATTCTTATACAGTTTGCGAATATCGCATTGCTTTAGAAAAAACAGAAGGATTTATTAATCATTTGAATCCCTATTTTATTTTCCGTCAATTTGATGGAGAACCAGATGAAAAAACTTATAAATGCTGGGTTGAACAGGCAAAAAAGAATATTGAAGTTGCTAAAATTTATCTGGCAAGTAAAATTTTTACTTTAGCTTTTATTGAAGCATTATCTATGCGCTTGGGGTTGAATATACCTCTTTCAACAATGGTCGGAGAGTTGCCTAGTCAAGGACATACTCCGGCTCATTTGGAGGATTTTTTACCAGATATTCAGAGTCCTTATCAATATCAAAATAATTTGGAATGTGAAGCATTAACTTTATTGGCAGATGGGCGTAGTCAAAATGCAGTTTATGATATGAGAAATTCACCATTAAGTACATTTATGGTGAAATCTATAGGATTTGATGAAGTTAAAAAACAAAGAAAAAGAACTAATGATTTTTGCCAAAAAAAGATTTCTGCGGAAGAGTTTATTGATGGCTGTAACCAAAATTTAGTTAAGACAGTTATTGATGGAATTTTAGAGTTATTTGAGAGTCGGAAGCGGGCAATTGGTGGAGTCAAAAAAGGGAAATATCTCAACTGCGATCAAAACTACTAATATCAAATATCAATCATGGCAAGCTATAGATACTGAACAAGTTTTAGGTATTAGGAAAGGAGAATACCAAATTCATGCATAGCTGGAGTTGCTTTAAACCTTTGAGAATAATTATCAATTATCCATTGGTAACTACCTATACATGAGTCTTGGTATAACTTTTATACCAAGACTCAAAAATCTTGCTATATTTGATTGGGTGGGGAAGTGTGGGAAGTGTGACAGCTGTGGGGAGAAGTAAACATAAGAATAATTAACATTAACTGGCTAATAATTAGGGAACAAGTTATTTTACCTGTGTTAATTACTTAATAACTGAAGTTTTACACAAGTATAGCATTACTTTTGGTAATTGGTATTAGACTAAAATTAAATTAAACAACTATAATGTCTGCTTTTGAAGAAACTGAAACAATATGAATGAAATAGCAAATGAGTTATTTAAACAGGGTATTTATCAATATAAAAATCATCAATTTCAAGCAGCTTTGGTGTCTTGGCAACAAGCACTAACTATATATGAAAAAAATTCAAATCGCCGTAAACAAGGTGTAACTTTAGGAAACATTGGTGTAGCTTATGAAGCATTATCAAACTATCAGTTAGCTATAGAATCTTATCAGCAACACTTAAATATTGCCAGAGACATTCAAAACCGAGAAGGAGAAGCAAAAGCATTAGGAAATTTAGGCAATATTTATTATTCTCTAGAAAATTATCAACAAGCAGTTATATATCAACAACAACATTTAGCGATGGCTGAAGAAACCCTGGACGAATTTGCCATCGAACAAGCTTGCTCAAGTTTAGGACTAGCTTATCATCGCTTAGGAGAATTTTCTCTGGCTCAACAATATTATCAACGACAATTAGCTATTGCGAAAAAAATAGATAATTATACTAGCCAAGGAGATGCTTTATTTAATCTGAGATTAGTATACGAATCAATGGGGAATAGAAGAAAAGTAGAAGAATTGAAACAGCAGCAAATAGCGATCGCCAAAGAATTATTATCAAAACAATTTGGCAATAACTTTACAGAAATTGCTCAAACTGTGGCTCTAAATCTTACCGAAGATTTTGCAGGTAGTGATTTAAGTGGCATAGACCTCCAATATGCTAATTTTGTTGGGGCAGACTTACAAAAGACTAATTTAAGTAATGCTAACTTAATCCTGGCTGACCTAAGTGGAGCTAATCTTAGTGGTGCTAATCTGAATCAAGCTAATCTCTGTAATGCTAATCTCCGAGATGCCAAACTTTTAGGGGCTAATCTTGCAAATGCAGATTTACGGACAAAATTACCTCGTGCGGATCTGAGTAACGCTAATCTCTGTAGTGCTGACTTGAGTAGTGCTTATCTGCCCAATGCTAAATTGATTAATGTGGATTTAAGCAATGCTTCTTTGGAAAATGCAGACCTGTGTGGAGTTAATTTAAGTGGGGCTAATTTAAGTGGGGCTAATTTAAGAGGGGCAATTTTAGAGAAAGCTATATTTGCCCAAAATCTGGGTATTTCTGAGAATAAGAGGCAGGAGTTGGTGGCGCAAGGTGCATTTGTTGAAGTTTGAGAGTAGCAAAGTTAACGAAGTCAGAAGTCAGAAGTCAGAAGTCAGAAGTTAGAAGTCAGAAACCAAAAGTCATTTTTGTTACTGGAATGCGTGAGCAACGCTTGAAAAACATTTTTCCTTCAAAGAGGGAGATGGCGATAATCAATGATTTTGATAACCATTGCTAGATTTTAGGTATGAAACTAAGACAAAGAAAGAGAGAAGAAAAAAAACAGAAAAATTGTAAATTTGAGCAAGTTTATTGAACTAAGAAAGCATTTATCATCTAGCTTTGTAGCAAAACATTACCCCTGGTATAAATTATCAATCGAGAAAAACTTATTTCTAACTCCTGACTCCTGACTCCTGACTCCTGACTCCTGACTCCTAAGATTCAACAACACTGAAAAATAAATTAAAACTAATTTTCTGGGAGTGAAAACTGGTATAACAGTTAAAAATATAACTGATGAAAATTTTGACTCTATGACTGGTATTGAAGGATTATGGCCTCATAATATTAGCCCCAACCGACTAGCTGTGTTAGAAATAAAATTGGTACTTTGGTTGCGATCGCAGAATTTAAACTCTGAGTTAGCTTCTCAGTCATTACAATATAAATCTCCAGAGGAGTTGCAAAGTTTAATGTTGTCTGCAACTGCTGCTGGGTGTGATTTTTCAGAGTTTAGAATAATGAGCAAAAATGTGGTCGAGGCAAATACAGAAGATTTATTGGAATTAGCAAATATTGCTGGTCTAAATCCTGTTGAAGATTTTGCTGGTGCTAAGTTATTAGGGGTTAATTTATGTGGTGTTGATTTGAGTGGAGCAAATTTACATAGTGCTTACCTACGGGGTGCAGATTTAAGTGATGCGGATTTAAGTGAAGCTAATCTTAGTCAAGTAAATTTGGGTGGTGCAGATTTGAGTGGTGCTTTGTTAAGTAATGCTAATCTAACTGATGCAAACTTGCACCTTGTTAGTTTAGCTTTGGCTAATTTAAGTGGTGCTAATTTGAGTGGTGCTAATTTGAGTAATGCGAATTTAAGTAATGCAAATTTAAGTGATGCGAATTTAAGTAATGCAAATTTAAGTGATGCTGATTTAACTCAAGCTGGATTAGCATTAACAAATTTAAAAGGAGCTAATTTTCAGAATACAAAAGTAGAAAAAGCTAGGTTATGGCATGATGCTGGTTTATCTGAGGAAATGAAACAAGATTTAATTAGTCGTGGAGCAGTTTTTGAGGATGCTTAGTCAGAAAAAAATTAATTAATTACTAATATATTTACTTTTTTTTTCTGATTGTCCTGTTGATATTGTTATATATCACACTCTAGATAATTTGAGAAAATATAGGGCAAATATAAGTAAGTACCTAGTCATAAATTAAGTTAACTTTAAAAGATGAAAAATAAAAATTTACTGGTTTCATTTTTTTGAATTATAATTTTATCTACCTATTTATTCAGATTTTATCTAAATGCCTGTTTTGTGATAATTATATTAGTAAAAGCATAATTATTCTGATTTATACAAGACTAAATTAATTTTAATGATTGGCCTCAAATAACATCTTAAAATTTCAAACATTAAAGATATAGGTATATATGGCTAACCAACAATCACTTGATAAACTACATAAACTAATTAAAGGTATAAAAAATCAAGCAATAAATGATGCTGATGAAACCACCAATCAAAAATTAACTAACAATTTTACTGGTGTAAATCTTGAGTATGCTGACCTAAGTTTGAGCGATCTAGATGATATTAATTTGAGTGACGCTATTCTGAGGAGTGCTTATTTACTGTGCGCTAATTTGAAAAGAACTAACTTTAGTAATAGCGATCTGAGTCATGCTAATCTGAGTGGTGCAATAATGTGGTTCGCTAACTTTAGCAAAGTGAATTTCCAGGGTGCAGACCTCAGAGGTGCTAGTTTCAGGGGTGCTAACCTAGAGGGTGCTAATCTAGAGGGTGCTAACCTCTGGCGTAGTGATATTACAAATTCAAAGTTAATCGAAACTAATCTGACTAATGCTAATTTGACTCGTGCTAATCTTAGCAATAGTAACCTCACAAATTCCAACTTAAGTTATGCAGAACTTAATGATGCAAACCTCAACGAAGCTAATCTTAAAGGTACTAATTTTAGTCATGCTAATTTGAGAGATGTTACTCTTAAAGACGCTAATCTTGAAGAGGCTAATTTATCTAATGTTAACCTTCTTGGAGGTCAATTAAACCGAGCTAATCTTAGTAGTGCTAATTTTGAAGGTGCTAATCTTTATTGTACTAATTTTACTGATGCCAATCTTCATAATACAAAGTTGAAAGGTGTTAACTTAAGTCATGTTAATTTAAGAGGGGTAAAAATTAATCATGGAACAGAATTAGATGATAAGTGGTATCTTGTTTGGGATATTGTTAATCATGGTGCTTATGGGAGAAATTTAAGTGGCGTTAACCTAGAAAATGCCGATCTTAAGGGTGCTAATATAGGCACTGCTAATTTAACTAATGCTAACCTCAGATATGCTAACCTCAGATATGCTAATCTCAGCAATGCTAATTTAACTAATATTCAATTAACTAATGCTAATCTAGCAGATATTAATTTGATTAAAGCAAATTTATATAATGCTAATATGGAAGGGGCTAACCTGAGCAATACTTTATTATTTAATTCTATTATGACAGGGGCTTTATTGAATCAAGCTAAACTTTTAAAAGCCCAATTGTGTGATGCGGAATTATCAAATTCAAAGTTAATGATGGCAAATCTGATGAACGCTAACTTGAAAAATGCTAGGTTATTAGGAGCTGATTTAAGAAAAATAAATCTAGAAAGTGCAGAATTAGATGGAGCTGTATTTGGTAATAATCTGGGAATTTCTGATGAAATGAAGCAGGAATTAATTAATCGTGGGGCTATTTTTCAGAATGAATGTTAATGTAAGTGTTTCCTGTATAATTCTGCGCAAACAGCATTTAACTGAATGCTTACCTAACTAATTTCTCAATTGTATCAATATCCCTAGGTAATTCTTGAGTAAAAATTTCAAAACCTTTTGTGGTAATTAATACGTCATCCTCAATCCTAATACCTCGAACATCAGAAAATTTTTCTAACTTTTCCCAATTGACAATATTCTGATATTTTTGACGCATCTCTTTGTTATTTAAAATTGCTGGAACTTGATAAAAACCAGGTTCAATTGTGACTAACATTCCTGGAATTAACGGACGATTCAATCGTAAAAAACCTAAACCAAAACGACTACTACGTTCCCGACCAATTTCATATCCTGCTAAATCTCCTAAATCTTCCATATCGTGAACATCTAAACCTAATAAATGACCAACTCCGTGGGGAAAAAATAAGGCATGAGCATCCATTTCTACTAAGTCTTCTGCTTTACCTTTTAAAATTCCTAAATCAACTAATCCTTCGGCAATAATTTGAGCTGCCAATAAATGAATATCTAAATATTCTACACCTGGTTGAATTTCAGAAATACAAGTATCATGGGCAGCTAAAACTACATCATAAATATCTCTTTGTGTAGGAGAAAATTTACCAGAAACAGGCCAAGTACGAGTCACATCACTTGCCCAACCTAAAGTTGTTTCTGCACCTACATCTGCTAATAGTAAATCTCCTGTTTGTAGAGGATGATAATATTGTTCATTGTGCAAAACTTCGCCATGTACAGTCACAATACTGGAGTAAGCACAAGTCATATTATGAGAAATAATAATACTCTCCATTGCAGCGCGAATATTCGCTTCAAATTTAGCATTTTTTGTGGCTGCCATTCCAACTTTATGAGCTTCTACTGTTACTGCTGCTGCTTGTTTTATTTCTGTTAAAGCTCTATCATCATGGCTAAGTCTTAAAGAGATAATTGCTTTTGTTAATTCTAAGTCAATTTCTTGGGGTTTATTAGAGGGAAAAATATCGCGATTTAAAATCTGAGATTGTGTAATTTTAGTAGTGGGGTTTTGTACAGAAATAGTTGCTGCATTTGCGACATAATATTTTAATTCTTTCATCGGAAAAGCAGCATCAGCACCTATAATTTCTGCTAGGCGATCGCGTGTTGGTATTTCTCCATGCCAAAGTAGATTACTCGGCGGTGGATTATCTATAAATAGTTCTAATTTTTCTCCTTCTAAACGTATAGCAGCATCTTCAATAGGTAGACCAGCAAAATAAAGAAAATGACTGCTAGGACGGAAGGGAAAAGTATTAGCTGGAAAGTTACGGGGATTACGACTTCCTGACCAAAGTATAGCTGGAAAATCAATTAATTTGGCTAACTTTTTTCGTCGGTTATAGAGTGTTGTGGATAGAGAAGTTTGATTACTGGAAATTTGCATGGTAATTATTTATTGAATGGTTATTTATCGTTACTAGGGACTGTTGATAAATTCAATATTAGTTTAATCCTTATATGTCTTAAACACTGGGAGTAGTAGGGTGTGGTCTCAAATTAACTAAACTGTTGCCATTATCCAAGATTTTTGTGATTAATTAACTTTATATTCTAATTCAGAATATAAAACTTGACAAATATTCAGTTTTTCATCAAAATCAATAACAATTTTAGTATACTACTTACTATTTAGATATAAAAATGGGAAAATATATTTCTTATCCAAATCTAACCTCAATTAAAATTAACTACAAATATAAAATGTAATGTCAGGTATAAAATTTGGGATTTTTAGATCGACTATCTTATTAGTAGCATTAGTGACTATCTTTTATAATGGTAGTAGTAAAGCAATAAATAATGAGAGTATTGTCTATAAAAATAATTATTTCCAATTAAGCCAAGCTAGCTCAATAGAAAATTTACAAGAAATTATTGGAAAAGATACACAGGTATAAAAAGTAGCAGAAGGTTTCAAATTTACTGAAAGACCTGTCTGGCATCCACAAGGTTTTTTACTATTTAGTGATATTCCTGAAAATACAATTTATCAATGGCAACCTAATCAAGAAGTTAAAGTATTTCGTCGTCCTTCTGGGAATGCTAATGGTAATACCATTGATTTAGAAGGAAGATTAATTACTGGTGAACATAGTAATCGTCGGCTATCGCGAACTGAAAAAGATGGCTAAATAATTACCGAATTATTAATTATTAATTGTTAATTAAATAATTGTGGTTTAAA
>NZ_JBNHER010000053.1:0-30728 GCF_050015975.1 Dapis purpurea BLCC-M126
TGAATATAAGGAAATATTATTTCTCTTCTCTTGGTCGATTGGATATGCCGTTTCGGCTGTCGCCGACATGAAACGCGTAGCGTCCCGGAGGGAACGGAGACCTCGGCATCCCATCCTAACGGAATGCTCCGCTTTCCGACCGCTTTTTCCTCTTGAAAGAGGAGGCTTTAAACCTGAATTATTTAATTAATAATTAATAATTATTCGGTAAATAGCATATTATACTAAATCCAGTTTATAAAGTATCCTTTTGGGAAGATGGGAAGATGGGGAGATGGGGGGATAGGGAAATAGAGAGATAGTTATAGAGGATTTTGAAAAGGGTACTTTATAATAACCGGATTTGGTATTATATCGGTACAACTCAAGGCTCGTAGTAGTTTGGTTACTAAACCAAAACCCTACGACTTTTTGCCTCTTTTAGAATCTCCCAACCCCAAAGTAAACAGATTTGATACGAATACTAGCAATAGCCTAGGTATTTGTAGCAAACATTTATCAAATCGGCTTAATTCGGTATAAAAAAATGTTTCATCTTAAGCTTATTGCCAAATATTTCGAGATATCCCCATCTCCCCTAACTATACAATAAGTATTCAACACGATTTGATATGATATATAAGCCAGCCAGATAATAAAATCGATTTCCAATCTATTTAGAAGCATCTGGCAAGACAAAACGCTTTTCCCCATCTTCACTCATTTCGACTTTCCCACCAAGTTCGAGAATTTCTTGTTGAGCGCGTTCTCTTACCGTCTGATCTGTTGTTTGATAATATACCCATAACCAGGCGTTAAACCTGATTAATTTACTATCGGGATCTGTCTTGAGAAATTCTGCTGTATTTCTAAACAGAGAGCTTAACTCTTGGTATGATGTATTATCAGCCCATTCAGCAGCCATTTCGTGAGAACGAATTGCCCCTGGAGTATCAGCTACTAATAATAACTGATCTATCCCTTTGAATCTCCATACTTGCCAAGCTTTCGGATCTATTTCTGGGGAAAGTTCATCGGTCCCACGGGTCATATATTCTACGGCTATTTTGGGTTTAGCTTCATATATAGATAAAGAGTTGGAAAGAAATAGGTATATGTCAACCCATCTGGGATCTAAGCGCGTTATAATATCAAAGTAATCTTCACTTAGAGAAAAACCTGTTTCGTTTCTAGCTGCATCATCCCCGAAATATTGGAGAAACTGCAAGAATACCCAATCTGCAATCAAATTATCAAATCCAAAAGTAGGAGATGCTTTCCATAACTTCAGCTGTAGACCTTCTTTTTGTTCAGCTAAAACTGCATCTGTTGAATCTAAAACAATTTTCTCTTTTAACGGAGAACCTTCTGGTGGCCAGAATACTTGTAAGCTGATTATACCTGCTAAAGCTGCAATGGGAACTGCTAGATTTACTAATGAACCTAGCAAATTTAGGGTTTTGGCTTTGCTTTCCACAATTTCTGAATAGTTAAAATTCATTTCGTTAGCGGAGCTTTGCGTCAGCAATCGCTCAAATCAACAACTCTAGTATAGACTAATATACTTGTCGCTAAATAATCATGTTTGGATCATCACTTATAGAACCCCTGAGCGTATCTTTTCTTAAAATACAAAGGCTTCAGGAAACCCGTGTTAAAGAGCCTAACAAATATCAGGGTTCAGAAAACCGAAAAATTATGAAAAATGACTGCCAGAATCATAAAACCCAGATGGGTATTAGACTTGTAATTTGTTATATTATGTTCGGTTAAATAGTTATTATAATTAAAGTTCGTAGTAGGGCTTCAGCCCTATCTACAGTTCGGGCTGAAGCCCTACTACAAACCATATACTTTATTATAAGTGATTATCCGAACATGATATTAAATAGATACCAAATGGGTTCTATAGAGAAGCTGTCGTTTAGTGCCAACTGATTTTATAACCCTTTCAATGCAAGGTTTTCGAGTCCTGACATTAAACTGTATAACTTTCCGTAACTATGCTTGTTATCGACAGTTTTTTGTAACTAATGAAAGCTGAAATGAGGTAAATTCGTTAAGAACGAATGTGAACACAGAGAACTTTGCACGTAATTACAGTTTCTCTAGTTTTAAGCCTATTTACAACTTCCAGCTCAAAGTGCAGTAAGGGAAAAGGTTTACAAAAATAATATCTAAATATGCCAGAATGCACTGCTATAGTTAGTCTACACTCCAGTAATTATTATGGCCAGCTTAAAAATAATAATCCAATAGATTCCGGATGAAGACAATAAAATATTTCACTTTGGGGCGTTGCTGAATCAAGGGATGAAACTTTTGGCAACGAGTAAATCCCATATTCTACTTCCTCTTTCTCCAAAACTACAATTCATCCCGCAAATATGCAACGCCCACTTTGGATATCCTCTAAATCTTAGTCTTATTAACTAAAACCTGTGCCAAACTGTCTTTTAACTCAGTCAAAGTCATCGTCCCAATATCTCCTTGTTGGCGAGTACGAATGCTCAAAGTTTGAGTTTCAACTTCTTTTTTTCCTACTATGGCTACCACAGGAATTTTTTCTAGTTCGGCATTACGTATTTGTTTGCCCAAACGTTCCCCCGTGCAGTCTATTTCTACTCGGTAACCAGCCTGTTTTAGGGTAGCAATAACAGTTTCCCCATATTCTCTTTGTGCTTCACTGACTGGTAACAAACGTAATTGGATAGGTGCTAACCATAAAGGAAAATCTCCTGCATAGTTTTCGATTAAAATTCCGTAAAAACGCTCTAAAGACCCAAAAATTGCCCTATGAATCATAATAGGACGTTGACGAGAACCATCGACGGCTACATATTCCATGTCAAAGCGTTCTGGTAAGTTAAAATCAACCTGGATAGTGGAGCATTGCCAAGTACGTCCAATCGCATCTTTAATTTTGATATCGATTTTAGGACCATAGAAAGCACCGCCTCCCTTATCTTCAATATATTCCCAACCTTTGGTATTTAACGCTTCTACTAAAGCCTGAGTTGCCAACTCCCAAACTTCATCTGTACCCACTGACTTATCTGGGCGAGTGGAAAGATTAACTTCATAGTCTTTAAACCCAAAATCCGAAAGAATCTTCTCTGTTAAATTTAGTACACCAAGAATTTCTACGGCAATTTGTGTGGGTAAACAGAAGATATGAGCATCATCTTGAGTAAAACCCCGCACCCGCATCAAACCATGTAGAACCCCAGAACGTTCATAGCGATATACAGTCCCTAATTCTGCCCAGCGCAAAGGGAATTCTCGATAGGAATGGAGGTCATTTTTATAAGTTAGAACGTGAAAGGGACAGTTCATAGGTTTGATTTGATAAGCTTGTTGCTCAATCTCCATCGAATCAAACATATTTTCCCGATAAAAGTCAAAATGTCCCGATGTTTTCCACAATTCTAAATTAGCAATGTGGGGAGTATAGAGGAGTTCGTAACCTGCATCTAAATGAGCCTTACGCCAATAATCTTCAATGATGTAGCGCATCGTTGCACCGCGAGGATGCCAAAATACCAAACCACCACCAGCATTTTCTTGAATGCTAAACAGTTTTAACTCTTTTCCTAGTTTGCGATGATCTCGGCGTTTAGCTTCTTCCTGTTGTTTTAAATAAGCGTCTAACTGTTCGGGCGTTTCCCAAGCAGTCCCATAAATGCGTTGTAATTGGGCTTTGGTTTCATCTCCTCGCCAGTATGCCCCAGCCACACTTTCTAAAGCGAAAGCATCTGGGTTGATATCTCCTGTATAGTTAATATGTGGTCCTGCACAGAGATCCCACCAAGATGCCGTAGCAGGAATTTTTACAGGCTTAATCAAAGAAGGATCTGGTAAAGCAGCTTTGAGCTTTTCTCCTACATTGGGCAATCTCCCACCATCGGGACTGCCGATGTAATAACGAGTAATGATTTCTCCTTGAGGGATACTATCTAAAATTTCTAGTTTATAAGGCTCCCCTAACTGTTCTATTTCGGCTTTAATTTCTTCCCTAGTGATCTCTTCACGAATAATGGGCAAATTAGCTTTAATAATAAAGCGCATTTGCTTGGTAATTTTTTTCAAATCTTCAGGGGAAAAAGATTGTGGGCGATCAAAATCGTAATAAAAACCCGTATCTGTGGTCGGTCCAATGGTAACTTTTGTCTCTGGAAATAGGATTTGTACTGCCATCGCCATGACATGGGCGCAAGTGTGACGAATGCGCTCTAGTTGTTCTGGGTTGGCGATTGACAAGGGAGATTGAGTTAATTGACTGGCCACTGGTAAATTTAAGTAATAATAATCATTACTATAATAACGTAAATTTATAATTATTATCGAAATATTTGGAAAAGAATTAACTCAAGACTATGATAACAGGGGATTCTTAATTCACAGAAGACCGTTAGTGAGATTTTCCAAAAACAATGATAGACAAATTTGGCAATATTGCCAACTTTGTCTATCATTGTTTTATATTATTGGGCTTCTATATTTAAAATTATGTTGAAACTTTGTAACAAAATTGTTATATTAGTTTATATAAGTTAACAAATAGGAGAAAACCTATGTATACTACTGTTAATTTTGATATAATTTTGCTTTACAGAACCCATTTGGTATCTATTTAACAAATTACAAGTCTAATATCCATCTGGGTTTTATGATTCTGGCAGTCATTTTCATGATTTTTCGGTTTTCTGAACCCTTATATTTGTTAGACTCTTTAAAACGGGTTTCCTGAAGCCTTTGTATTTTAAGAAAAGATACGCTCAGGGGTTCTATAATAAAGTATATGGTTTGTAGTAGGGCTTCAGCCCGAACTGTAGATAGGGCTTCAGCCCTACTACGAACTTTAATTATAATAACTATTTAACAGAACATAATATAAAATCTGACTTAATTACAGTGTACCGAGCATACCCTTACCCTGGCATCAACAGCGATCGCTCATAAAATTGGGATTGAAAGAGTTGGAAGTTTAGCTTGAGCGTCAGCAAAACCGAACAAAAGGTAAGTCTTAATTAGCCTCTGTTCGGTTTTATCCTTCTACCCAACTTACAAGATCGGCGATCGATCTAAAGCTGATAATTTATATCATGTTCGGATAATCAGTGATAAAAAAGTTTTTGTTTGTAGTAGGGCTTTAGCCCTTACAAGACTTAGTATTTGGGCTTTAGCCCAAATACGAGCCTAATTATAAGTGTTCTACCGAACATGATATTAGTTCCCGTAAATCACCTCTGGTCCTATGAATGCTCTCACTTAACCTACAACCAGAGGATAGAGGATAAAATCCTATACAGAATCTTTTGCTGCTAACGATTCCTGAGCTCTAACTAGATATTCAAATGCATCAGTTTCAATGTATTTGGTGATCCATTCATTTGCAGCAATGTAATTAAGCACAAGTTCATTATCACCTTGGGCATTGAATATAACCAATTCTTGGTTTATATTCTTTCTTTCTTGTCCTTTTCTTCTTCTATCTGCATCCAAAGCGAGCTTCTTAAGAGATGCTAAACCAATTCCTTCTACTCCAACTTCCAGGTTCTCTTGATACCACCTTTCCACCACAGTTGGATGCCCAATAGATGCGCGATTATCAGGTACACTGTCATTGGCATTATTGTTCAGATCGTTGACTACTGGTGACTTGACGGAATCCTGAAAGTAATCATTAATCGTGTCAAGTCCTAAATCATTTGCATATTGTTTAAGCACGTCTATTTGATCTTTAAATTCATCAGAATCTACCAGTTGACGCATTTTCTCCTTAAAACCATCCTGCTCCTCAACATCATCAGCAAAATTATATTCTGCTAATAAGTCATCGATTTTAGCTTTAAAGTCATTGACTACCGACGGCGTTTGGAGATAATCATTAATCGTGTCAAGTCCTAAGTCATTAGCATAACGTTTAAGTGTGTTGATATTACCTCTGAACTGGTCAGAATCTACCAGTTGACGCATATCCTCCTTAAAACCATCCTGCTCCTCAACATCATCGGCAAAATCATATTTTACTAATAATTTATCGATTTCAGCTTTGAAGTCATTGACGATCGATGGAGTCGGTGGCTTATTATCTTTAGGTCTGACAGGTTTCCGCTGCTTACTCTTACCTTTGACAACCTTAGTTGTTTTGATTTCATCGTTATTTTGTCCTGGCGGTGGAAAGTCGTCCCATGATATGGGTTGATAATTTGGAAATTGTCCTTGCATAAGCTGGCTCATTTCTGTAGTAACTTTGTTTGCCTCGTCAATGAGTGCTTTTTGATTTCTTTCACCCGTCACAGATGAGAATTTTAGATCCCCGTCTTCATTCCCTTCCTCTTGAAGCGTAGCAATGTATTCCACTAATTCGGTAGCCTTAGCTTCTCCCAGTTGTTTCTGTAAACCCACTGGTAGCCAAGCTGGATTCGTTTCATCATCCGATATATTTGTGGCCTTATATTTAGCATCTCGTGGTGCTACATAAATGGCCGGATATTTATGTGCCTCCCCTTGTAGTTCTGCCCTACCTCCATTTTTTAAGAAACCACTCTTGATTTCGCCCATCACTGCTGTCAATTCATCTTTATCCAGCACTACGTCAAATCCTACTAATGAGGTCATCGCCTTATTAATAGGCTTTGAATTCATATCTTCTAAAAGGAGGCGTACCGTCTTTTCTTTCCCATTAAGTTGCCCATCATATTGGAATTCAATGCGATCGTTAAATCGATTGACTTGCCTGGTAAACCCTCTTTGCTGAAGATACAAATCCCACAAGACCAATGACACATATCTGTCATAATGATGTTTCAAACGGTTTCGACGAATTTCAATTTGTGCTTCTTTGTTATTACTGTTAGCAAATGTTGAGAAAAATACTTTTTCATGTCCACCATGAGTTGGAGCAAAATGTCCCGAATATTGAAGTGTTGCCTTAGGGTCTATTTGATCTGGATGGGTCAAAAACTGTTGATTACGATATCTGCGATATCTTTTAAGAGCCCATTTGGGCAAATTATTTGGTAAATCAAAGTGATCGATATAGCTACTCAGCATCTTTTGACCATTTCTTGAAAAAACCAGGTTATCGGTGTTTACTGGATTGTTACTGTTGACGGCCTGTTCGTCTTGGTTATTAACGCCAGTAGTCCTATCCCACACATAAGGTCTATAATTTGCAGCTATCTTTCTTGTTGAAAGAGAATAAGATTGTCCATCTTTTGTAGTCATAGCCACTGGCCTTTTTGTAGCATCTAGCAAATGTTGTAAATCCCCATTTAATTGGATTGCTTGTGTGGTGTCCCCCTGCACTTTTATCGGTGCTAGTGCTGGATATTGAAGGTTAGCTCCAGAAGTATCACGACTATCGTATCCTTTTTGTTGCACCCACTCTTTGAAGTGTTCATAGCCGAAGCCAACATCCTCAAACGCATCTATATCCTCTTGATGAAAAGAAGCGTGCCAGAGTGCTTCTGTTAGCTCGTCCGCAGTATGTTTCTGAGCTTCCTCTTGTAAAGCATTTTTTATTTGCTCTTGAGTTAAATTTGCATCAAAGTTATTATTTGAAAGTTCATTTCCTTGTTGTATTACAGTTGCAGAAGACTGCCGATCGCTCTGTGAAAGGCCATTTATCGGATTTCCCCCCGGTCTATCTTTTCGTCTTCTTGCTCTTGATTGATCTACATTTTCTTCAGTGTCATCTTTTCCTTTCTTTTTTTTAGATCTTGACAAGGCTGCTTGAACATCGGGCCTTTGACTTAGGGCATTTCTTGATAATTCGTCTACACCAATCTGCTTTTTATTACGATCTCTTCTTGTTAAATTTACCATAGTACAATTCCTTAATTTAAAATGGGGGAGGTTGATTAGGGTTCACAGGGATCGAGCCTTTACTAAGTATACCTGACAGAAATCAGCCAGCTATACCGTTGTTGGTTTCTGCTAGAACAATCCAATTACTTCAAATTTATAAATAGTTGTCCTATATTCGCCCACCAGCAAGTTTATCCGCCCGCTGGGCACGACGTAACCCCTGAGCAGCAGAATCATCCTTTATAGCTGTGCGACGACGTTTACTTTCATGGTCGTCCACCACGTCATCTGGGATATATAACCCTGTAACTCTCTCCTGAGAAGTCGCCTCACTTTCTCTTGGTAGATAGCGCGTTTCGCCATCCTTTGTAATCACTGCAAAAATTTTACGATTCTTCTGAGAATCAAATTTTGGCGCAATATTACTCATGGCATTGGCAGGACCAAGGGGAGCATTTTGAGAGATCGCCTCATCCTCCACATATAGCCCTTCAGAAAACTCCTTAGCAGTTGCCTTACTCTTTTTCGGCAGGTACTGAATACTGCCATTATCAGCTTTCACTGCAAACAGATCCCGCTGATTTTCAAAATCATATCTAGGCCGTTTGTTCAACACCTCCCTCGCTATCGAATCTGGCTCCGGGATATATTTCCCCGTCAGTAATTCCTGTTCTGTGGCCTCACTTTGTCGGGGGAGATATTCTGTTTTCGACAGACCAAGCCAATTGGTGGTCGTCGTCGCAAACACTGTACGTCCTGTACTGGCCTCAGTAACCGTTGGACGCTTATACTTAGATGCCTCTTCAATCGTATTCACCGGATCTTTAGCAGCAAACCCTTCCAGATATTTACCCTCTGCCAGTTCTTGAGCCGTGGCCTGATTCTTTTTGGGAAAATATTCAATACTCCCATCTGCTGCTTTGGTGGCAAACAGTTTACGATCGCTATTATTCGAGTCAGTTATGGGCGGTTGAAATAATTCCTCCCCGGCCTTCGAGGTTTCCTCCGGGATATATTTCCCAGTATCAAGTTCCTGTTGGGTTGCTTCACTTTGTCGGGGCAGATATTCTGTTTTCTTCTTTTTCCCTTTACTGTCCAACACTACCGTGGCATATAGTTTACGTCCTGTGCTTTTCTCAGTCACAGTTGGACGCTTACCATCAAGGTCTGATGGGTCGAGGATCTGATTCACAGGAGGTTTAGCTGCAACTCCCTCTAGATATTTACCTTCCGCTAGTTCTTGTGCAGTAGCCTGGTTTTTGCGGGGAAAGTATTCGATACTACCATCTGCCCCCTGAGTAGCAAACAGGTAGCGATCGCCATTATCTGGGTCAGTTTTGGGAGGTTGGTCTAACTCCTCCCCCGCCTTCGAGGCTTTCTCTGGGATATATTTCCCAGCATTTAACTCCTCAATTGTAGCATCACTCTGGCGAGGAAGATATTCAATCTTGCCCTCCTTTCCATCACTTTTCAAGGCTGCCGTGGCAAATAAAGTCCGGCCTGTTGCGACTTCCTTAGTTGTAGGACGCTTCCCCTTTAATTCCGATGGAGCTTTAAGCTTATTCACTGGATCTTTAGCCGCAAACCCCTCCAGATATTTACCTTCCGCCAATTCCTTAGCAGTGGCCTGATTCTTTTTGGGATAGTATTGGATACTGCCGTCAGCTGCCTGGGTGGCAAACAGTTGGCGATTGTTATTATCTGGGTCAGTTTTAGGTGGTTGATCCAACTCTTCTCCTACGCTGGGGGTTTTCTCTGGAATATATTTCCCGGCACTTAACTCCTGGGGTGTAGCCTCACTTTGGCGGGGAAGATATTCAGTCTTCTCCTTACCTTTGCTATTTTTTGTTGTGGTGGCGAATAAAGTTCGGCCTGTCTTAGCATCCTTAACAGTAGGACGCTTGAAGTTTGATGCATCTGTAATAGTATTCACCGGATCTTTGCGTACCGCGTCATCCTCCACAAATGCTCCGGCTTCAATTTCATGGTCTTCAGCATCACTCCGAGCAGGCAGGTACTCAGTCACTCCTCCCTTGGTAACTGGATAAATCATCCGACCTTTACCAATATCGATTTTTGGTTTCGGGTCTTTCTCTACTTTAGCCTTGTTGACATCTCGACTGGCATTTTGCCGCCTTAACGCCGGAGTTTTACTAACCTGGGGGTCAGAAGAATCCTGACTTACCAAAGCATTTGCCCGTTCACGTCTGGCTTTGACATTGGTATCACCTCCATCCGATGAGCGACGTTTCTGAGACCCACCACTCGGACTATTTCCACCATTAAGAGTGGTGGCTTTTTGCTTCTGACGACGTATCTTTTGCTTTTTGCTTAGTGGCATACTTCATTCAGTTATCAGTTATCAGTTATCAGTTAGGGGATTTCATCTCAGTCCATCACTCTCATCTCCCTAGTATTATGTTCGGTTAAATAGTTATTATTAGGACTTACGCAGTAGAACCTATTTTCCTCATTGCGACCGACAGGGAAGCAATCTCAAATCCTGGTTTTTCGTACCTCATGCGTAAGTCCTGATTATAATTAAAGCTCGTAATAGGGCTTCAGCCCCAACTTTAGATAGGGCTAAGAGCTATACTACAAACAAAAACTTTATTTTAAGTCATTATCCGAACATAATATAACAACAGTTTGAGAGAATACAGCTATCAGCTTTTAGCTATCTATAACTATTCACTAATAACTGTTCACTCTCCTAAACCTTTGCTTTGTAAACCAAGATCATCTCAGCATTCTTCAATGTACTGCGATCGCCCTTCAGAGCAAATTTCCAAGTAGTCCCATTCTGCCCCACACTTAAAGTATTCGGCTGTAGGTAAGTATTATTGGGTACTTGCAGATCGTCGTTGATAGTAAAGATAGCTCCACTGCTACCTCCTTTGTACTCATAGCGCATGAACAAGCCAATAATCTTGCTACTCATCATATTGGGGAACATACTGCGAGTAAAATTAATCTCCATCTCATCAATATCACCAGCGGTGAGTGCCTCCCACTGATCGGGGAAATTGTAGGCCAGATCAAAGAAGCTAGTAGCATGATAAGGCTTGAGAACCCCTTTAACCTCATTAGCAAAACGACTGCCCCCTTGCTTGGCCGTATAGCGCAGCTTGATGGTAACATCTAGGAGATCGGCCGGGTTGTAAGATCCTTTCATGCCATTGAGTTCCAAGCGCCAGTTGGAGACTGCTCCCGTTCCCTCAAAAGGAAGGTAACGCTCATCCCCAAAATTCAACTCGAACATACCGTTATTTTCCGTGTACTGGTCCACATGGGAAAGTGCCACCTGTTGATTAGCCCGCCAGTTTGCCCGCACATTGGTGGTAGGTTCATTGGAGGGATTAATCAGGTGTTTCACCGCCTTGATATCCGTATCCATCACCAACTTGTGATTCAGTTGAGTTAGAGTTGCATTGATACTTTGACCTTCCCCAATATCAAAAGCAAGGGAGATAGTTTTAATCTGGCGCTTGTAATGACCAGGGAAATCATAATCAAATAACTCCTCGCTTAAGCGGAAAGTACAGACTGCTTTAGTTTTGAGAGCTAATAAAGCCATAGGATCGGTTTCCAGCAGCGAAATATTCTTGGTGATTTCCAGACTACGGGTATTCATTTCCATGTAAGCCTTTTCCATGCGATCTAGATCCAGCTCAAGCTGCGCCCCAGACAGCAGTCCTTTTTTCTGACTATCCCAGTACATTCCGCCGATATAGTTCACCTCACCTGCCTTAACTCCATGCTCAAAAATAAAGGCTTGTTCCGCTTGCTTGGCATAATCATGGGCAAGTTTATAGGTTTGGTAAAACAGACCCGAAATCTTACCGCTCATCCAATTATAGAGTTCCAAATTAGAGAACTTACCCTTCATAAACTTAGCGATCGCTTCCTGGTTTTCCATCTCCTTCTGATGCACCAGCAACTCCTGTTTTGCCACAGTGATGCTATGTTTTTGAGCAGCAATTTGATGCTTGATTTGTTCTATTTCGCTGGTAGCCATTTTCTGTTGCAGTTTCCAGTCTTGCTCAGAACGCTTGAATTGAGCAACCACTCCAGCGACTTCACCAGCCATACTGAGTCCTTCAGCGATAGATTCAGTGGATTCCCCAAACTCGCCTAACATTGCACCTACGTTTCGCCCCCCAGAAGTCACCCCAAAGCTGAAAGGCCCAGCAGTAAATTGCGGTACGACATAGGACAAACCACTAACAATCTTGCTTAATACTACCAAACCGTGAATTGCAGCAGCAGCAGTCATCATAGCGATTTGATTCGTCTCCTCAGGTAAATAACCCTTATTGATCAGATCCGTATAGTGAGACTTTTGATCCTCTGCACTCTTTTTGGTTTCTTCTAGGTTCAACAAGGAAACTTCTGCTTCCTTGATCTGCTCCTCTTTGATCAGAGTCATCATGTCATGAATAACTGACTCCTGTTTATTTTGCAGCAGACTAAGTTCTTCTGCATCTTTCTTCTCCAAGGCAGACAGGAGGGCATCACCCAATCCTTTCAGTTTACCCACCAAGTCACGAGCTTTTGCCATCAGGGAACTGAAACGGTAATCTGGCACACTAGCTGCACCCATTGCCATGGCAGCAGCCCCAGCAATACTAGCTCCTCCGGCAACTGCACCTACCAATGCCATAGGGTCAATAGGCGGCTGGAATAAAGGTAATGGCTGGGCAACACCATCAATGTTCAGGCAAGCGCGAATCTTAGCGAGTCGGTCTTCTACCCGCGTCCAATACTCCGTAAAGAGTTCGTTTTCCTTGAGGTAGAAGTAGGGGTTAGTAATGGTATCAAACTGAAGGGCAGCAAAGCTGAGACTTTGTTCGTACTGGATATTATCGTTGGTAGTCCTGTTTTCTAACTCAATGAGAAAGTCATAGTCTTCACTGTTAGCATAATATTCATTTTCAGCAAAGCCACTATAGCTTGTAGTATTCTCCAGCACGACTCGACCAATACTTTCTGGCTTTTCACCCAAGATATCGTAGGCGAGGATATAGAGCATTCGCGCCTCATTGATACTCTCCCTGGTGTACTGACGGAAAAGCATATCTCCCCAATCAAGGAGGTTATCAATATAGCGCATAACGATCGCTTTCCGGTAGGCAAGGGGACGCAGTGCTGCAATGGCATGAGGATCGAAGGGATCTGAAAAATACACTGCTAGTTGGGCACTGTAGTTGTTCATCAGACCAATACGGTATTCGAGTTTTTTGATGACTTCCATTACTTCCTGCATTTCGCTTTGCCAGGTAGCCAGCAATGCTTTGTCGCTGCTAGAACTAACTGCATTGGTATTCAGCCCAATAATTTCACTTTCCATAGTTGTGAAAGTTGACCATTGCTCGATATTAAGAAGTTTATCCACATCATTGAAACCCTCTTCATATAGGGTGATATCCTTGTCACCCAGGAAAACTGCCTGATAAGGAGCTAGCTGTGCGGCTAGTGCTGACAATGCATCTTTAGCTGATTGCAAAGGGGTTTGATCAAGGCTTGATGTAATCCCTTGTATGATATCGGTTTTTGTTTGGCTGTCAATTAACTCACTGGCAAGTGCTTCCTCTATTTGTGCAACCAGTGTTGTATCAGAAAATTCAACATTATTCTGATCGAGTACCCTCTCACCAGCGCTATCAAAAATAATAACATGATAGTTGGAATTATCTGTTTTTGCCACTGCTACCAGCTTATTTCCATTAGATGATGAAATTTCATCAGTGTTGCTAAGTAACAGGTCATACTCCTTTAGTATAAGGGTCTCAAAAGCCTCCAAGTCGCCACCAAGGCTACCCATTAAAGCATCCGGATCTGCTGCCAAGAAAGGCAAGAATTTCCAGTAATCCATGACTTCAGTGGGATCAAAAATATATTCATACCACTCCTTAGCATATTCAAACTGCTGGTCGGTATTCAGGGTTTGGGCAATGAGGAACGGAGCATGGAAAAAGACTTCCCAGTAGTAAATGCCGTTGGCGCTGTTGAAGTCTAGATGGGTGTTGATCGGTTCGGTATTGAACTTACCCTCTTCCATCTGAATGTTGCTCGGACTGGAATTTTGGGTGCTGATAGTGGGAGATTCATTAATCTCCTGGGTAGACATCTGTAGAAGTTCTTTAATACCGCCAGCAAATAGGATTTGGTTCAGTTGTTCAGCGGTACTAGAGGTGAGACGAATGACCTCATACTTTACACTATCCAGCTCATAGGGTTTAGCGGAATTTGCATCAAGATCGTAGGCATAATAGTTACTGTCTTTAATCAGATAAAGCCTTTCTTGGTTGGTTTGGGTGTTGCTGTCGGTATAGGTATAGTTCAACGCTGACGTCAGCCCACCGGAGCGGATATCTGATGGCATATTGCCCCAACTGCCCAAGATGGAGTAGGGAATCCCTAGGTTCGTAGATCCACTCACATTTTGGTCCAGACGATAGTACTCTGTGCTAGAGAAGAGATATACATAGTAATTGCTTTTATCGTCACTGGGGATAGTGAAGGCTGCGTCAATATTATTACTTAGATTTTGGGGCGTAATGAAATATTTCAAGTCCTTGATTAGCTCTTCTTGAGGGTCGATCAAGTAGCTACGATAAAGACTTTTGTAATTACTCGTTACATCCCCTATAGAATTTTCCAAGGAATCTCGGACTGCTGTTAATTTGGTAATAACGCTTTCCACATCGTCAGTTGTTTCTGCATTTTGCAGATTCTGATACTCAACTTCTAGGTATGCAATGGTATTATTAAGAATGGTGTACGATCCTCCCAGAATACTGCTGTGAGCCTTCCAAGTATTGAGGTTATTAATGAGATTCGGAATCCGCCATGCCTGACTAATAGCTTCATTTAGAGAGAACACTGCCTGGTAGGTTTGGGGAGAACTACTATCGATAAAGGTAGGAATAGTTCCACTCTCTAGGGTGTATTGGTAATACTCAGTTCCCACAATCAGATAGAGAGAACCTCCGGCCACATAGGCAGCATCTACCCGCTGCTGGCTTTGTAAGGTTGTGAAGGAAACCGCTCCCCATACTCCTAAAGTGGTAAGGGTTTCCTCTGTATCACTGCGATAATATTCCTGGGCTGCATTGTTGAACAGATATGAAACGGGGTTGCCCGAACCATCAGTTTCGGAGGAAGTGAAGGCAGCATCAACGGTTGTCCATTGGGGAAAGCCTTCATTGTTATTCGATAAAGTTTTGGGATAGTTGCTCTCAAGGGTGAAGGCAAGGTTATTAATGGAATAGCGATAGTATTGAGTACCGCAGAATAGGTAGAGGGTGCCAGATGTTGTTCCCACTTTACCAGTTCCAATTAAGGCAGCATCAACCCCATCAATGCGGTAATGCTGTTTGTCTGTATTGAGATAGTCCGATAGGATTAAATCACTCAAACTACCGCTGTTGCTTCCTGCCTTGAGGGCATCAAGAATATCTTCAGGGAGTTGGTTGAGGTTGAAGCGATGGTAAGTATTAGAGTCCGTGACAATGAAGATACTGTCACTGGTGGTGAAGGCGGCGGTAACATTAACCCCGGTGTCGTACAGAGATTGTCCTGTACTGAAACTTACTCCCGAACCTTCTCCATAGTTAGTCTCCCCAGAGGACTTACTCCAGGTTTTGACTATACTACCGTTGCTCTCGCCACTACTATCGTTATAGAAGATAAGGCTATAGGTTGTGCCATTGCTATGGGTATAATCGAATCCGGCAACGTAATCAATGGTTTCTGCCCAAGGACTAACCTCCTCAATGATTTGTTCGAAGACACTTGGAACTTCAAGCGACGAAATTTCGTCTCCAGTTTTCTTTGCATACCGCTTGGTTTTGGTGTTATCATTCGCAATTGTCCAGAGACCATCATCAATTTTCATCATAACAGCGAGGTCTGCATCGGAGCCGGAAATTGTATATTCTCCAACAATGGTATTAAGAAGGGTCTTCACTGTTGCACTGGCTTGTACAGTTTGGCTGCCATCGGCGTTGTAGACTGTGTAAGTATAAGTTCCACTCTCTTCGGTAACTAGATGTAAAGTATTGTCAACTATGATAGCTGCAAACAGATCGCTAAAGAGTCGAACGGACAAACCGAAAATTTGATCCAGACTGATCGTTTCCCTAGTATCACTCCGCAAGACAGTCCCCGTGGCATTGTTGAACCAGAAAGTTACATTATTATGGGTAAAGGCTGCGTTAACAGTTGTCCAATCATCAGGTACACTATCAATGATTTCTGATAACTTCTGGGGACCCACCGCCAAGGCAGAAAAGGAGCCAGTGTATTCATAGATGGTGTCATCCAGGGTTAAATAACTGGAGCCATTGGCAACAAAAGCAGAATCAACGTTACCACTGGTTTGCATTGCACTGGCAGTGCTTTGAGCGATGCCCCAGCGACTGCTGATAGCAGCAGCTTCTTGGGTTACAGTGCCATTAGAGTCAACAGTCAGGTAAGTGCCATTATCTAGGAAGAAGTAAACCTCACCTCCTTCAAAGACCTGCACCGCAGCAGTAATAGTCGTTCCAGCGGGAATATTTTTGAAAAAGCTATCCCCTCCTAAAGACTGCAATTCTGTGTTCCCAGATATCGAAGTTTCATCAGGTTTGACCAGAAAACCACAACCATTGTGGTTATAGGCAAACCAAGGCCCATCCATGGAGTTAGCAGCATTGTAGTTGAGCATTACCACGTTCTCTTCCTCAATGTCCCCTTCGTTGAATAATTCCTTGAACAGTTCCTGTCCCCGATTCTCAATGCTTTGGGGAGTCGCACTCTGGGAGTAGAGTTCTGGGGTGAGGTTAAAGGCTTTATAGTTTGGCCCGTAGTAGGTGGAAGTGTTGGAAGAATAGGTGGCGCTGGTGTAGTAGCGGACACTAATGTAGATGTTTTCGTAGTTGTGGCTGGTGTTGTTCTGGGTCAACTTGTTGGAGTTCTCTACGAATAGATCCACCTTAGCGAGATATTGGGAAAATTTTAAGGTGGTTACATCATTGAAGGTAGTTTGCAAAGTTTGGGGTTGACTCCAACGCTTGTTGAGGTTGTAGAAAGAGTAGTAAACCTTGATTTCGCGATAGCTGTTGCCGGAGGAGGAAACCGTTTGATTGCCGTCCCCTTGGTCACTGGTGGTAACAATTGCCGAAGAGGGGTTTTCGGAACTTTCTTCTACCACCGCCCAGAAAACAAAGACGCGGTTAAAGGCATAAACTGGTTCCACATGGATAGCTTCGATGGAGATGTCCAGTTCTTCCCAGGGGTCCCAGATAGCTTGGGAACTGTTGCCATCTACAAAAGTGCCAAAGCGGTAAAAATAGCGTATGGGGTTAGTACGGGTGCGACCAAAGAGAACGAGAACTTTGTCATCAGTACCAGAACTACTGTCGTCGTAGACATAACCCCCGGCGATGGTGAGTTCTGAAACTTCTGTAAAGCTGTCGAGATATTTGAAATAGGCTTCTTCGACGGTATCTTCAGTCAGTTCTCCTTGGGAGAGGCTTTCTTCTAGAGCTTGAAAGCCACTGGTTTTTACGTCTTTATCCCGAAGTTCGGGACGAATATAGTTCTCTGGGTAGAGGAATACTTTACGGTTTGCTTCCCAAACCCGGTAATTTTGCAACCATTCCCACCGTTCCTTAAGAACTTTGCGCATTTCCTGTTGATCGCTGGCATCCAGGTCAATATCCTCAAGGTTCATAAAGTACCGATGGATATAAAGTTGAACAGCAGCGATCGCTTCTTTAATGCGAGAGGTTTCTGCAATGCTATCCATCTGGATGTCAATGAGTAATTTTTGGTAAAGCTGGCGAGTGTTATTCACATCGTCATCATTAGCGATAACATAGGGAACCAAAGCATCCCGCTTTAGGGTGTTTACCTCATTAGTAATCTGCTTGACCAGGGTTTCGTAATTGTTATTACAGTCCACAGAAACCAACAGGTCGTAAGCGCCCGTAGCCGCAGTGGCCACGTCAGACTGATTTTCGACCATGGCACTGGGGTCATATAGCGGCACCCAAACATCGTTATAGAATGCCGACACATCCACCCGCAGCCGTTGGGTAGTAGCAAGGATATCGTAGAGGCGCAGTACCAGTTCTAGCTGGAAATCCTCTTCAACCACATTTACTTGATTTGCCAGAAAAGCATTGCGCTGTTTAACCCAGCGAACTTCTTCCTTCTCGAAGCTAAAGATGGCAGCCAACTGCATATAAGGTTCCTTAACCTCACCATTTGCCCCACTGACCAATTCTGTCAAGGTGAGGTCGCCTCCAGTAAAGCGTTGATTGAGGTCTTTGAAGCGACTAATGGCATGGATATCGCTCAAAAGATAATCAGACCATTCTCCCCAACGATAAGCCAGAACTTTCACCGGCTTCTCCTCATCATGGTCGCTCATATCTAGGTTGTAGGTGACGAAATTTTCCCCGGTATGGAAATAGATTTCATCTTCAAATTTGAACACAGTATTTACCCCTACCTCGGTGAGAATACTTTGGGTATCCAGTTGAGGCCAAATTTCAGTGATGTCGCGGGGAAATTCCTCATCTACATAGCGAGGCTCGTCGTAGCGGTTGAGGGCAAAGAGTTCAGCCGTGTTGCTGTAACGCACAAACTGTAGACCCTTGAAAACTAATAATCCCCCTTCTTTATCTATATAGGCTCCATCAATGCTCAGATCGCTCTCATTGATAAAGGTATTGTCCAGATAGCCCCAAACGTCGTTGATATTTCCGAGAGTATTATTGTTGTTAGGAGCAACATGGAGATAAGTCTGATCATTGAATAGCACCAAACCTAGGTCACTGGAATAAAACCCCGCATCAATGCCGTTGCGATAATCTTCCGGCAACTGCGAGTCTTCTAAGTCCAGATTCAGCAGATCCTTTTCTTCGGCATAGAAACTTTCCCCAAGGATTTTGGGATAACCCTCGTCGATATACCGGTAATAGTCTCCCCGGTATTGATGGGCTATATCCTGCTTGACAGTATAACGAATATATTGTTCACCAGAGAACAGATAGGTTACATACAAGTCTTCCCCACTTTCTGGATCTTCGGCTTCTACCACAAAGGCACTATCTACATAGCCTCCCTGGGTAAAGTTATTTTCCACTTGACCTAAACCATCAATTTCATAGATCACATATTTGTTCGGGCTACCGGTAAAGACGGTATCAGCCGTAAAGAAATATAAACAACGTCCGTTGTCCAACAAGCCATCAAAGAACGATATTGGATCTGTTGCATATTCTTCTTCTACCTCATCCAAATGCTGTTGGAACTCCTTGGTCATAAAGGCAAAAGCTGGCTCATTCCGCAGATAGGTAGCAATTTCCTTCGGATAGCCTTCGTCCACATAACGGTACTCACGACTGCTATAGCGTACATAGGAATCTCCAGCAAACAGATAGGTGCTGCGATCTGTAGGATTCACCCAGGCAGCATCGACCCCATCCTCAAAAATATTCTTTTGCAGACCCCAATAATCTTTGATGTCAAAAATTTCCCACTGGTTATCATTGTTGTAAGTCGCATAGCGTTCCTGGCTAAAGAGGTAGACCTTGCTATCCTTACCCAAAAACCCAGATTTCAAGGTTTTGAAATCGGTTTTGTTAAATGGAATACCAGGATAAAGCAGCTCTAGGAACTGCGGAGCGCTCCAGTTTTGGGTATTGAGATTCAAGCTGATAAAATGCTGGTCGCTGATAAAGATCAGATTATCTTCATGGACAAAAATAGCATCAATATCCCCATTGGCTAGGTCAAAGCCTTCCCGCTTATAGGCAGTAGGGATATCCCACAGACTGTCATCCCCTTGATATAATCGACCGGGTTTTTCATAGCTATCTTTGGTGTAGTGTAGATAACGGAAGTTACCATTGGCATCGGAACGCTCAAACAGAAATGTATCTTCTCTCCAGACATAGGCAAGGGCAACGTTATTCAGACCTCGCCATTTGTCACTGATGCGTCGGGGAGGATAGGTCACGGTACTGTCGGTATAGGTGTCGGTGTTATACTCCACAAACCATTCCCCAGAAAAGACATAAGTCACCCCATCCCGACCTACAAAGGCTGCATCAATGGTTTCTTGGTCATAAATTGGATTGCGCGATCGCCCCCAAACATCGGCAATGGTAAAGCTTTGTTCTAGCTCCACATCATAGTATTTGTTCCCGGCAAACACATAACTCTTGCCATTAGTACCATGGAGTACCGCATCAACATCGGTCATCACCTTTCCATCAGCATTCAGGATATCCTCGGCTCGTTGCACCGTCCGGGGAGTCTGTGGTTCCTTAGTTATATATTGGTCTTCGAGATGGTTGACTTTGTACCAAATCTTGTTGTCACTCTCGGTTTCAGTTATGAGCAGATAGTTGACTCCCCCTTCCTGAGCTACCGCTTCCACATTGGTAAAGGTCTCATCGTCATATTGCTTGTAGTTGTCCTCATCTCCAATTACGACATGGAAGCTATCTCCCTTAAACAGATAGACCTGGCGTTGGTCGGCAAAGGCAGCATCAATTCCTTTAGGGAAAGTTGTTTGTAACCCTCGGAAGCGGGGTTCATCTTTGAGACGGCTAAGAGAACGGGGATAACCCTCTTCAACAGTATCGTATGTGTATTCACTATCCTCATGTAGATAGCGGAAAAACTGATCGCCAGAAAACAGATAGGTATGCTCGGCCGTCATATCAACCAGTTGACCATTTTCGTCCTGTTCTTCCCAACGAGATTCCACAATCATTGCAGCATCTACTTTACCCGTCCGTTCAATGTTGTTCCGCACCTTACCCCAGAACTTACGAATCAAACGGGGATAGCCATAATCCACGTTGCGCAGTTCAGCATCAGAAAAGCGTAGATATTTGGAGTCATTCGATGTCTCTTCTTGATAGAATAGATAGGTTTTGCCGTCTTTACCCATGAAGGCTGCCACCACCCGCTCATTGGCTAAACCATTGACCTGCCGATCCCATTGCTCGGAGAGGACTTTGGGTTCTGACCACCAGCGATTGATATGGTCATGCTCAATATAATAGTAGGTATAATTTACGCCATCAGACTCTTCATCAAGATAACGGTAGAACAGATATACTTTACCTTCTGGCCCATTCATCACTGCGTCAATCTGGAAATTCTCATCCCCATTGGTGACACTGTAGGGTAGACTCCAGAAGTCGTCGTTCACAATTGCAGGGAAAACTTCTATTTCCTCAACATCTGGTCGGTTTGCCAGTACCGTTTCAATGACGCGAGCATTAGGATCTTCTTCATCTACCTCCAGATAATCGTCCTCATCCCTGTGCAGTGTAGAATAGCGCACATAAACATTCTCTGTCGTTGTTGTCGTCTCCACCTCATCTTCAGTGGTAGTCTCGGTAGTCTGAGTACCAAACAGATAGGTTTTGTTTCCGAGTACAAAGGCACCCGTGACAGTGGTTAAGCCTTCCCAATCTTCGGTTATTTTCCGGGGGAACCCGTCATCCACCTGAGAGTAATCACTCCCGGAGTAGCGCACATATTGTTCGCCTGAGAATAGATAAGTGTAACCATCTAAACCTACAAAGGCTGCATCAACCTTACCAAAATTTGCAATATCATTGGCAACCTTGCCCCACATTTGGCGGGTTTCTTGGGCTTCATACTCTGTTGCGGGAGTTCCATCTGTTATGGGAATGGTGACATACTCATCATCCCGGAAGAGATAGATAGTACCGTTCCAGCTACCAAGTGCTGCATCAATGCCAGAAACAAATTCATCGGGCAAGCCAGTAAATTCCTGGTGTATTCCTTTGGGATAACCATCCTCCGGTTGTAAGTTTGCTAGCTCAATACTTCCAGTATATTTAGCTACTTTATTCTCCAGGAACAAGAAGTAGCTGCCCTGACTAGCTAAGGCAGCATCAATGTGGGTAGGGTGACCAAAGTTGTATTCCCGATGTCCCCATTTTTCCGCTACAGGTCGCACCCGACCATCTTCTGAAGAGACATAGCGATCGCCTAAGAAAGCATAACTGTAATCATCCACCCCATCAAACATCGGACCTAGATCGCGATAGAAACTGTCAGGCAGTTGAATAGGAAGGTTTTCATCGTTCCAGTCTTCAGCGATGGATTTGGGATAACCCTGATCCACCTTGAGGTCAGAGGAAAGGGGTGAACCTACAGAGCCTAAATCCGAATACCGCACATATTTATCGTTGGCAAACAGGAACAAGCGGCCCTCTGTATCTACATAGGCAGCATCAATCATCTCCAGATTTTCAAAATCATTATCCACCTGACCAAAATGGTTGTCCCGCTTATCCCAAGCGTCACTATCGGCATACCGAACGTAGTGAGACTCGCCACTGACAATTACCCAGGTGCCGTGGCGATCGATAAAGGCTGCATCCACTTGACTGAGATTCTCTTCTTCCTCAAACAACTGACGAATAGGGTCTTCCTTCAGGCGCTTCTGCAATCCTTCATCTTCTTTTTGCAGGTCGATCAGGTCTTGGTCGTCTTCATTCTCTAGGTCGATATCTTTTTTATCAATCAGCGTGTAGTCTTCGGCGAGGTATATCCAATAATAATCATCCTTGAAGATATAGATAAACTCTTCCGTTTCTAATAGAGTATCCACACTGGTAATTGGATCGCCATTGCTATCATCAGGTAAAATCAGGTCTTCAGGGAATTTAGCTACCAGATCCTGATCCTCCAAAGCCAGGTCAATCTCGTTAATATCCAACTGTTGTTGTTTGATCAACAATGCTAACTGGCGAATTCGCTTCACCGCCTGAGTGTAGTGCATATTCTCGGGTAGCTCTTCGAGATGTCCCAGAGCATTGGCATCTTCTAACAACGGTCGTAACCAAGCGAAATGTAAATTTTCTTCCGTCTTAAATATCGCTTTGGACAAAGCTTTAACCCCATCTGAGTCAATTCCCAATACTCCTTGTAACTGTTCAACAATACCGTTTTCCTGGTTCTCACTGTTATCTTTTAAGGCTTGGTCAACCGCTTTTACAGTGCTATCAATAGCTTGCGCCACATCGTACAATAGGAAGAAAACTTCTAGGTTGTAATCTTCAAAAGCAGGGATACTGAAGCTTGCTGCATTTTCAGGTATCAAGAAAAATGGAATTTGTTCAGCGTTCAAGAGACCTCGATAGTCCAATACACCAATGGCGGTTAAGTTTTGCTTTAAAGCCTGGATTTCTTCAGGATCAAAGTCTAAGGCCGTTAGCTTCTTATCCTGGAGGCGATATTGGTCAGCATAGTTGACTATCCCTGCGAGATGATCGAATATGATCGCTGATTGACTAGCATCAAAGTAGGATCGTAAATTAAAACTTTCGCGGTTGCTTTCTTCTTTAAAGAATGCAATGGCTTCAGAGTTCAATTCATTATCATTCAAAAAAGATTCTTCGAGATCTGCATAAACCCAGTGAGATACTATTTTTGCTGAAATTTTACCCAGTTCTGCTCTATCAACCTGTAACCAAGTCTCCTTGTCCACCGCAATGGCATCTTTCAAGGCTTTGCAAATTGCCTCTCGATGGGGATAAAACTTGAGAGCTAGTTCCATCATCTGGGGCGTTTCAGCGGCAATGCGCATCTTGTCAATGACAAACATCTGCTTATCAATGTAGCGGTTCATCTGGAGATTCTGAAGCAAATCTTGGAGAGCTACCGGCGTTAGCTCCAGAGCCGTAAACATCTGTTCGCTGATTTTTACTTTGCTGGCTGCAAATTTATCAAGTTGTACCTTGAGAACCCGGTAAACTTGATCGGTTAGCTCCTCAAGTCCGGTATATAGATCTAAGTCCCTGGCATTGCTCTCATCACCGAAAAATTCTACATCCCTAGCAAAGCCCTCCTCATCAATGTAGCCGTTGTAAATCAGAGTATCGTGGAGTTCTCGCACATCTGCTGCCGAAAGGCCGAGTTCCTGAAAATCAGATTTAAACACCTGCACTTCAATGGTGTCGCCTTCTTCAAGTTTGCCAGTCGCCTCTTCTTGGTAAATGCGGTGAAAGATATCAAACACATCTTGCTGAATCTCGATGAAATCATACTCCAACATAAATTCGTGCAGCGGTGGCAACTTGCCATCTTCCAGGTTAGCAAGCAGGATTTTTCCACTACCATCGATCACTTGATGATTAACCAGATTCTTGAAAATTTTCTCTTCTAACTTGGTCTCAAGCTGCAAATCAACAAATTCGTAATCGTAAACCCACACCAGTTGCTCAATAAATTCATGGGTCAGTGCCTGAATTTCACGGGGTTTATAGGCCATCAGGAGGTTGTGACGTTCTTTGGGAGCCATTGGCATCTGCTTGTAGTGCATATCCTGCATTTTGTATTTTTTATATGCACTATGCTTTTTATACTTTTTATGCTTTTTACGATGACTCCGCTGACAAGCCCATCGAGGTTTGTCAGGTTCCATCTCCCCATAACGCTCTTTAATCAAGTTAAAGGCAAAGTGAGAAGCTCGTTCATCGCCGAGGGCTTCTGTAAGACTATTGGGGCCGATTTCTCCCGCTTTAAAGCTTTGCAAGAGGGTATTATATAGGGCAAGATCCTGAGCATCCTGTTCCTCTTCTGCCTTGTCAGTCATGGGGGCACCATTAGCGATCGTCCACAACATTTCTGCCGAATACCCAAACTCCTTCATCCATTTGGTCAGAGCTATGAGAGATTCAAAGAGCCAGAGCCGGTTGTCTATAGTAGGGCCAGTAATTACGATAGATGAAATCCGATGGTTCCAGTATCCTCCAACATTTGTGGTGTCCTCAGTGTAGGTTTTCTCTTCGCCATTCAAGTTTTCGTCTGCATATACAGTCACACTCCAGCCGTTTGGCACCTTCAACGAAACGATTCTACTGAGATTGCCCAAGTCTGAAAGGTTGTATTTCCCTGGAACCAGTTTATACTCTGTACCCCCATAATTTGTCTTGCCATACACGCTAGCACTGGAGTCCGTACTTTGATAGTAGCCATCCATAAAAATTTCAAAGCATTTTTGGGTACTCGGTGCGTTGTACACAAAGTAAGTATGGGGGTCATATCGACCAATAAAGGGATCTTGTTCCAACAAGTCAAACAGAATGAACAGTTCCAAGAAATGGACATCCAGGGCATCGGACAAGGCACGAATGCGGTAAAGCACATTCAGCAGTTCCCATTCGTTGGCAGTATCTTCCCACAGACTACTATCCGCAACCCCTTCAAACTCCAGGCGTTCTGTAATATTAATTAGATCTGTTTCAGTAAAGCCCAAGGCATGACGCAAACGTTGACGATAGGTATCATTATCATCACTGAACAAATCGTTGTAATACTTGATGTGGGTATATGTGTTATAAGTAGTGTCTTTGTACTGTTCTGGGACGTCCCCCGTTTTACCATCAATGTGGAAATATTTTTCATCAATGGACACGCAGGGCAGGTTAAAAATGCGGTTAAATTGATCTTGGGGTAGATCGTTGTTGGTGCGGCCTATATAGGAAATTTGGCTCAGGATCGCCACAACGTTATCGATTGGCTTTTCCAGGGTTTTGTGGATATAAACAACCTGGGCAATATAGACCAAGGTGTCATCATTTATGGTGGGTATAGCCGTGCTATCCTGACAGCAATGGCGCAGAATATGATCTAACTCCGTAAAGCTCAAACCTATTTTTTGGGCTAACCGCACGAAGCGACTGGTGCGCTCAAACCAAGCGATCGGTATATCAATATCAGTCATGCTTTGATCGCTAATGCTGTACCACTCCAACTTAGTCTCATCATTACTCAGAGTGACGTAGCCATTCTCTCCCATTGTACCAGTGTTAATGTAAAAAGTCTCACGACCAGCTTCAATAATGGAATGGTCAGACGGATCAATGTAGAGATTTTGGTACAGTAGTTCCAGTATCTCCTGGGCTTCTAAATCTGTGGTCTCCATAAAGGTGGAGACTATGGACATATCGCTGATAAAACTACTGTTTGTATAGCCGTAGTATGGAGTGACTAATTCCTCGGTTACCGTAGCTGTTGGTTCTACAAGGGCAGCCCACTCTTTCTCAGACAATCCCAGATATTCCCGCGCTACAGTAATGTAGTCCGTATTAGTAGCAAAGAGGCGACGTAACTCATGGGCAGAAATTCCCAAATGATGCAGATGGTTCTTGATTTTTTCATTGTCCAAGGAAAACGGCATATTGAAGGGGTATGTCGCATCTTCCAGCTTTGTATAGGCATCATCACTGGTATCATTCTCATCCAGCATTTTGATAACTCGCCCTTCTAGTATTTCGTTAACAATATCAAGATAGGGAATTAGAGTGGTCGTATTTTCTGCGTCGAGATCTATATTGTAGATATCATCCCGACGTTCTTTAAAGTCGATAGTGTTGGGGTCAAATTCATCGTCCAATAGTTGCAGTAAGTCAACTAAATAAGCTGCAGGAGAATATACCGAGCGAAATTCATCACCTTGTTTGAAGTCAATGTTACCGAACAAATCTGCATAATTTGGGATATTGGTTAGCATTCCCATATTGGTTACATCCTACTAAATAAATGACTTGGTATTGGAATAAATTAAGTTGGAGTGAAAGGTGTTAATGGTTGTTTTGTCTTCCTATTGGCATTGCTGGAGAGCAGAGAAAATATTTGGTTTTCGAGTTTGTTGCCCGGGCAGAATCTGACTAAACTTCCACTAACCTTATTCAAGTTTTAGAGAAATGGGTTACTTCTTCGGTTAAAAATCTGGAACTGGCGATGTTTAAAACTAAAGGCCAGCAGCGCGGGTGTGTGGCTCTAACTGCTGCACACGAGCCATATACTGGAGCGTAACAGCTTTACGCAGGACAAGAGCCCGACGGTATACCTGTTCAGCCAGTGCGCTGTCATTATTAAATAGTTTTAGATTGTTTTGGATAAAAACTTTTTTCGGTGTACTGGCAATCTGCAACGAGGATTGAATACCGTTTTTTAACAAAGCTTTTGCGAGATCGTCTCGCTCTTTTGGGACAACGCGCAGCATCCGTTGGTAAGCTTTCAGTTGCTTAATTAAGTTCTCTTTCTCATCTTCTCTTAGATTGGGCCATTTATATTTTTCGATATTTGAGGTATGCAGCAAATCAGCTGTGCGCAGGTCTATCTCTTCGTTTTTTTTCATAAAGGCATTCAGTGTTTCGATATCGATTTGAGTTAGTTTTGGCTGTGATTCAACACTCTGTTTGGCCATAGTCGAATTTATTAACCTTTAACCTTAGTGATTTGTACTTTAAAATCAATATAACATTCCTCAATAAGCTCACGGAGTGATTGTGAATTTTTTGTAAAATAGTAGAAGAATTTTTTGTGCAAATTTATGCACATGATTTGTAACGGCTTGTAAACAAAAACGCTATAGAACTAGGTTCCACTTACGCAAACGGCTAGCTTTCCCAGGGAATTTTCAGCTCATATTATCTGCAAATAGCTCGCAAACAAGATTGTCAGCTCAGATTGATTATAAATAGCCTGTAAGATTTTTGATGCCTATATTACAAGCTTTAAAAGACACACTGTTATAACTTTGCAAACAAATGTCTAGACCCAAAACTCAGTCCACAAGGGCAGAGTAGTGTTAATACTCTGTCCATAACATAATTGGGTAGTCCTGTAAATGTAGTAATCAAATTACGGTGAAGTGGTTGTCTGATTATAATGATGAATAATATCAAATCCGGTTGAATACTTATTATATGCTTGGGGAGATGGAGACCAACCCCTAATAACTCTCCAGTGGGGAATTTAGCGAGATATCTATTAAAGTAATTGAAAAAATTATAAATACATATCCTATGACCAGATTTTATGTGCAATTAACCGGATTTAATATAAAATACCAAATAGCTCCCTTTAGGATTTTCTAATTTTTTATAAAAAGATAAACTTTTCCTGACTAACCAAGAAATTCTTTAAATAATTTTACGAATAGTAAGGGCAATAAAAAGATTTTATAGGAGATTTACCTTTGACAAAAAATATGATTTCCCAGTTAAAAAATGATATAGAAGCTATTCCCATACGACTCCTGACTCCTAAAAAGTTCCCTAGCGATTTGTAGAAAACATTTATCAAATTGGTATAATAATACCTTTAATTATTGGTAGCTAATTATCGGGAAAGACATAATATAAATACTACTATTAGAACATTATCGCTCATCTCAAACTTAGTCAGTGCTACAAATTTAACTTCTGACTTCAATTGTACTCTTGGAAAGGTCAGAATATACAGGAAGAGCAATCGCGAATTCTGTACCCTTTCCAGGTTGAGAAATTACTTCTATTTTTCCCCCATGCTTTTCAATAATCTGATAAGAAATTGAAAGACCTAAACCCGTCCCTTTCCCCACTGGCTTCGTTGTAAAAAACGGGTCAAAAATTTTATCTTTGACTTCTGGTGGTATTCCTGGGCCATTATCTCTAATTTTCACAAATACTCGATCTTCAGCTACTTTTTCCGTTTGAATCACAATTTGTTTCGGTTGAATATCTGATTCTAGCATCGTATCAATAGCATTAGCAATAATATTCATAAACACCTGATTTAATTGAGCCGGATAACATTCCACCAAAGGTAAATCTCCATAATTTTTGATAATTTCAACTCCATGTATGAGTTTATGACTGAGAATTAACAGCGTGTTATCAATCCCTTCATGGAGGTCTGCAGATTTTACCTTACTTTCATCCAACCGAGAAAAATTTCTTAGCGATAGTACAATATTCTTAATCCTATCAGTTCCCATCTGCATAGAAGAAATTATCTGGGGCAAATCTGATATGATATAATTAATATCCATCTCAGCCATTAAATTTTCTATTTCCGGATGTGAATCAGGATACAACTTTTGATAAAGATTGAGTAAATCAAAGATATTTTGTGTATATTCCTGAAGAGGCTTGATATTACCATGAATAAAATTGACTGGGTTATTAATCTCATGGGCAACTCCCGCTAACATCTGTCCGAGACTAGACATTTTTTCTGTTTGAATCAGTTGTGCCTGGGTTTGTTGCAGATCTTGCAAAGCTTGTGTCAGTTCTTTCGTGCGTTTTTCTACCCTTTGATTAGCTACCTTTAATTCTTGGGTGTACTCTCCTACCCATTTTATTAGCTGATTGAGAGAAATAGCTAATAACCCTACTTCATCAGTTGTGCTGACTCTAGCTTGCAGGTCAAAATTAGATTCTGCCGTTACCTGTTGGGCAGTTTTAGTCAAAGTCTTGAGAGGACGAGCGATTGCTCGACTGGTATAAAACGCCAAACCAGTAGCGAGCACCACTGATAGCACCATACTGCCAATAATAATTTGTAAGCGCAAGATTTCCGAATGCAGCAGTTGATCGTTAGCTTTAGTTTGTTGTTTCCCTGCAGTATCTATTAGTTGGTTTAAACTTTCTGAGAGCTTTTCAAACTGAATGCGAATTTCAATTGCCTCTTTTCCTGTGTTGGTAGCTAATACTCGTTGCTTGACAACTGGGATATCTTCCTGTTGCAAATTAACCGGATCTATTTCCTGCCAAATTCTCTGCATTAATTGAGCATATAAATCCCATGTCTGACGATAACTTTGCAATACTTCCTGAAAAACTTCCAGCTTGACTACTGATTGACTTGATTGATTTTCAATCAGATTATTGAGAGCAACCATTACTTCTTTTAATTGCTGACTCTTAGCCAAGAATTTAGTGGTTTCATACTTAAACCATACAGAACTGCCAACCACGGCAGCTAGTTGTTGGGGATGGAATTGCACCTGCCAAATAGCACTTTCTAATTCCTTTAACAGATAATACTCATTCTGTATTAATTTTAGCTGTTCTTGGGCTTGTCTTTGGTAATAATCTCCTACAATCAGCCCTACGGTTGTACCCAATACAGCAATACCAACTGCCAGAGAATAACCATAGCCAATTTTTTGGGCAATACTTAAACCTTTACTCCAGCGCTTCACCAAAGAGAAAAGTTTCCCAGTTCTCATACCGAAGACCTCATCAGTAGCCTGTTATCTCCATTACTAAGGTTATCAACGGGAAAAAATTCAATTTTTGTCTCTAAGAGCTCCTCGAAAGCCGTTCTAAATGGTTCATAATCACGCTGTAACTCTTCGAGACCTTGAACATCACTCACCGCAAATAGGAGTTTATCTTTCTCCTTAAGAAGAGAATTGTTATTGCTATGCTGATTATTTGTGGCTGCTGTACAGCCAGAATCAAAGAGGAGAAAATACCAAAGGAAATGACGTCTTAACATAGTATTTATTGATTAAAGTCTCAGGAGTTTCTATCGTAGGGGCTTGGTCACCAAGCTCCTACAGAGAGCGTTGATTTAGTTAAATATTTACGTTGTAAAACGCAATAATTAACTATTTTATCCCTGATTAATAAGTAATATCATGTCCGATTGAATAATTATAAATAAATGAGGGAGGAGTCAGGAGTCAGGAGTCAGGAGTCAGGAGGGAAGAGAGCAGAAAGAAAGTATAAAAATAAGAAAGTTTTTTTGATCACTAATTATCCGGACATGATATAATAGTAATAGGGAGAAACCTAGAGTTACTGCTAAAAGCTTAGGGATAATTGTTAAAGCACTTACCTATCTGGAGACTCTAAACTTGGTTGACAATTTTCCTTACCGAATTATTAATTATTAATTGTTAATTAAATAATTGTGGTTTAAAGCCTCCCCTTGGATAGGGGAAAAAGCGGTTGAGGGATGGCGAGGTCCCCTCGCCATATCCAATCAACCAAGACAGCGGTCGTTTGCGGAGCAGTCCGTTAGGATGGGATGCCGAGGTCTCCCGCTCTTGCAGAGCCGCGAACGCTTTTCATGTCGCGCAGCGAAACGGCATATCCAATCGACCA
>NZ_JBNHER010000054.1:0-17769 GCF_050015975.1 Dapis purpurea BLCC-M126
TTTTTTCGAGTCACTCACATCTATATATATATACTGCTAAACTTTTCCACTTTTGTTAAATCGAAAAATATGGAGTTTCCCGTTTCTCCAACCAACCTAAATTTTTTCGAGTCACTCACATCTATATATATATGCTGCTAAACTTTTCCACTTTTGTTAAATCGAAAAATATGGAGTTTCCCGTTTCTCCAACCAACCTAAATTTTTCCACATATATATGTATCTGCTCAATTTTCCACTTTTGGCAAATAGGTAAATCTAGAATTTTCCCTTTCTCCGGCAAACCTCGATTTTGCCGACATATAATATATAGATATAGATATAGATATAGATATAGATATAGATATAGATATAGATATAGATATGACTCGAAATTTTCCACCTAAATTTTTGCCATGCGATATATACTTTACAATACCAACTTCAAACTTCTGACTTCAAAAAGTTGGATTTCCTGCCTCAACCCAACCTACATTTAACTGATTCCTACTATTAAAAATTCTGACTCCTGACTCCTGACTCCTGACTCCTCAAAAAAATTATGACTCCCGACATTACCGAAAAAAATCTCGAAAATATTATCTACCAAAGTCTCATTCAAGACTCCCAATATTCTCCAGGCAACTCCGCAGACTATCACCGCACTTACTGTCTCGATATTTCTAAACTTTCCCAGTTTCTCCACAGTACCCAACCTGAAAAATTAACGGAAATTTCTAACTACTACGGCACCAACTGGGAGACAAAACTTTATGAACGCCTCCACCGCCAAATCCAAGAGAAAAGTATAGTCAATATATTACGCCAAGGTATCAAAGCTGGAGAAACTCGCCTCGAACTTTACTATAAGCTCCCCACTTCTCGACTCAACCGCGACACTATCCAAAATTACCAAAAAAATATTTTTTCAGTCACCCGGCAACTCAAATACAAAGAAAACCATAACCTCGCCCTCGACTTAGTAATTTTTATAAACGGTTTACCAGTTATTACCTTCGAGCTAAAAAATCAACTAACCGGGCAAAACTTTCAAGACGCCATAAACCAATATAAAAATGACCGCCACCCCAGAGAATTATTGTTTCAACTTAAACGTTGCTTAGTACATTTCGCCCTCGACACTAACGAAGTTTGGATGACGACAAAACTCGACGGCAAAAATACAAAATTCCTACCATTCAACAAAGGCAAAAAATCAAATTCCGCTCTACTTTTTCCCGATACAGCAGGCAACCCCCCCAACCCCAACGGCATCAAAACAGATTATTTGTGGAAAGAAATTTTAGCCAAAGAAACTTTCAGTAACATCATCGAAAATTACGCCCAACTCACAGAAGAGGAAAATAAAGATAGAGACAAAAAGTCAGCCAAAAAGCAAAAATTAATCTTCCCCCGCTACCATCAACTCGACTTAGTAAGGCAACTTTTAAAAGATACAAAAAACCGAGGCGTCGGCAACCGCTACTTAATTCAACATTCCGCAGGTTCCGGCAAAAGTAATTCTATAACCTGGTTAAGTCATCAACTTGTCGAACTGAAAAATATTACCGAAACCGAAAAAGTTTTCGATTCAGTCTTAGTCGTGACAGACCGCAAAATTTTAGATAAACAAATTCGGGAAAATATTAAACAATTCGCTCAAGTCGCCGGAGTCGTCGAAGCAATTACCGAAGGCAGTAAACAATTAAAGTCAGCTTTGGAAAAAGGCAGCAAAATTATTATTACAACGGTGCAAAAATTTCCATACATCGTTGAGGAAATTCAATCTTTAGCCGATCAAAAATTTGCCATTATCATCGACGAAGCGCACTCTAGCCAAACCGGCAAAAGTGCAGCAAAGATGACCGAATCTTTGAGCAAGGAAGATTCGGAAGCTGAGGAAACCACCGAAGATAAAATAATCCGAATTATCGAGTCGCAAAAACCTTGTCAAAATGCCAACTATTACGCTTTTACTGCCACGCCAAAAAATCAAACTTTAGAATTATTCGGTGTCAAAAATCCTGCAGATGGAAAATTTTATCCCTTCCATAGTTACTCGATGAAACAAGCGATCGCTGAAGGATTTATTCTGGATGTTTTGCAGAATTATACGACTTACAAAACCTATTGTCGCTTGCAGAAAAAAATTATAGATGACCCGGAATTTGATATTAAACAGGCAAAAAAGCGATTAAAAAAATATGTTGAATCGCATCCAGAGAGTATTGCCAAAAAAGCAGAGGTGATGATTGAACATTTTTTATTACAGGTAATTTCTCAGGGAAAAATTAATGGAAAAGCTAAGGCAATGGTTGTTAGTAATAGTATTAAAAGTGCGATTTATTATAAGTTAGCTTTTGACGAATATTTGCGAAAAATAAATTCTGAGTATCAAACTATTGTTGCTTTTTCTGGCAGTAAGGAAATAGACGGCAAAAAGGAAGATGAGTATTCTATGAATGGATTTTCTGGCAGTAAGATAACAGAAATTTTTAAGGAGGATAAATATAGATTTTTAATTGTGGCGAATAAATATCAAACTGGTTTTGATGAACCGTTGTTAAATACTATGTATGTGGATAAGATTTTGTCTGATGTGAAGGCGGTACAAACTTTGTCTCGGTTAAACCGTTCTTGTGATGGAAAAAATGATACTTTTGTTTTGGATTTTGTAAATTCTGCTGATGAAATTCAGAGAGCTTTTGAACCTTATTATAAAACAACCATTTTAAGTGAAGAAACAGATAGCGATCGCCTCCATGACTTAGAGGATAGTTTGGCAAACTTTCAGATTTATTCTTCAGAAGATGTACAGGAATTTATGACGAGGTTTTTGAGTAGTGAGTCGCGGGAAAATTGGGAGTCAGTTTTAGATAGTTGTGTGGAAAATTATCAGAATAATTTGCAGGAGGAGGAAAAAATAGATTTTCAGAATAAGGGTAGGAGTTTTGTGAGAAATTATCAATTTTTGGTGCAGGTGAAAAGTTTTAAAAATTCTTATTGGGAAAGTTTAAATGCTTTTCTGAAATTATTAGTTAATAAGCTCCCAAAATTAGATAATTATGATTCGTCAGCAGGAATTATTAATAGTGTGGATATTGAAAGTTATCGAATAGAGCTTCTAGGAAGTCAAAGTATTAGTTTAAGTAGGGAGAATACCCTGTCTCCAGTTGCCGAAAATATTGTTAGGGGAAATTCTGAAAACAAGTCAGATAAAATCAGTCAAATAATCCAAGAATTTAATAACCGTTTCGGTGGTAGTATTGCCTGGCAAAATGAGGATAAAGTGTGGAAATTTTTATTAGAAGAGTTGCCAGAAAAAGTCAGAAAAGATGGGGAGTATCAAAATGCTAGAAATTATAGCGATCCGCAAAATGCAAAACTTACCTTTGAAAATAAATTCCATCAAGAATTACGGCGTTTTATTCGTGAACATATAGAAGAATATCGTCAATTTACAGATAATAAAAATTTTCGAGAATGGCTAATTAATACTCTATTTAATCTTGATTATGGGCGAGACAAAATTGCTTAAATAAACAATTATATTTATATAAATACTCAAATACTATCCGTACATCCGTAGCCAAATTAGTGTAAGACGTGGCCAAATCTCTATCTAGCACTTTTTTACTATTCTCCTGCTCCCCTACTCCCTACTCCCTACTCCCTACTCCCTACTCCCTTACTCCCTACTCTCTTACTTTTAGATAACCACTTAGACTCTATCTCTTTAATCTTGCCATTTTCCTTCATTTCTAAAAGTTTAATATCAATATTGTGGAGAAAAGGACTATCAGGAGAGATGATAAAACCATAAGCTTCACTAGCAAAATAAACTGAAGATAACTTCAAACGTTCTTTAGGATGATTATGTAAATAATATTTAAGAGCAGGAGCATCAAAAACCACAGCATCCACTTCATCTAACTTGAGTAAATTAATTGCATCTATCAAAGTCTGAGTCTGACTAATACGCGCTCCATAATACTCTGCCCATCTTTCTCCAGTAGAACCTTTAACGACAGAAATTCTAGCGTCCTTAATATCTTCAGGAGAACGAAACTCTACAACTCTTTGATTAGACAAAGAAAGAGTCAAAGTTGTCGCTATACCAGCAGTCAAAGAAGAAACTGTAACCATAGTAACAACCATCCATACCCCAGCAATAATACGCCCAGCTTTAGTAATTGGAGTCCGATCGCCATATCCCACCGTGGTTAAAGTTACCACAGCAAACCACATACCATTGCCCACTCCATGCCAATAATCTTTAGGAAATTGTTCTGTGTTGCGCCGTCTTTCAGCTAACCACAGAAGATTACCCACTATAAATAATAGAACTATTAACAAACCAACAGAAGAAATAAAAGCTAGGCCAAAAAAAGGTCTAACTCTACTCCATATAGTAGGTCTCTCAGCAGTAATTAACAAACCAATATTGGCAATAAAGTAGGGTTGGGTAAAAGCAACTTTTTCTAATTCTAAGCGAGCAGAAGTTATACTTATTGGCCCAATAATAATATCTAGTTCTCCTTTGGTTATACTGTCAATACTACTAGCTACACTATCTTGTGGAATAAATTCATATTCTAGTTTTTCTAATAAAGCTAGTTCTTGCCAAATATCAACACTGATACCTTTAAAAGAATTATCCTGAATTACAAAAGGAGGTGATCCAGCGACACCAACTCGCAATTTTTCTGCATGGGCTGGTAAAAAAACACTAATTATACAGGTTATAGTAATAAAAGTCAATAAACTTAGTTTGTTGAGCATTTCTCAGAACTGAGTTGAGCAATCAAATTTTAATGGTGACAATTTTTTTTGCCCCGAAGTAAGGCATAATAATCAAGTCAAGTTTCTAGTATCCTATTGATTGATGGGCTGTTTATTAGTAATTGGCCGTATCAAGCCTGACTCTGATAGAGTATAAATCTTTGTAAGCGTACTGGAGAATCACTATAACATTAAGTAGAGAAATGACAAAAACAGACGATAAAACTATTGTCAGAGATTATTTTAATTCAACTGGTTTTGACCGATGGCGCAGAATTTATGGAGACGGTCAAGTAAACAAGGTACAGTTAGATATTAGAAAAGGACATCAGCAAACTGTTGATACTGTCCTCAGTTGGCTACAAGCAGATGATAATTTATCAGGGTTATCGATATGTGATGCTGGTTGTGGGGTTGGTAGTTTGAGTATTCCTTTAGCTAAAGCTGGAGCAGTTATTTATGGTAGTGATATCTCAGAAAAGATGGTATCCGAAGCATATCAGCGTGCCAAATCTAGTTTAATTAGTATAGATAATGTTAATTTTGTGGCTCAAGACTTAGAAGCTTTAAGTGGTAAGTATCATACAGTTGTCTGTTTAGATGTCTTGATCCATTATCCTCAAGAGGAAGTTGCAGCTATGATTAATCATTTGATATCTCTCGCTGAGTCACGGTTAATTATTAGCTTTGCACCAAAAACTTTAGCTTTAACTATATTGAAAAAAGTAGGAGAGTTATTTCCTGGGCCTAGTAAAACGACTCGTGCTTATCAGCATCGGGAAGCAGATATTATCAAAATTCTTGAAAGTAATGGTTTTTCTATCCAAAGAGAAGCAATGACTAGCACCAGTTTCTATTATTCTCGTTTACTAGAAGCAGTTCGTAAGTAACAAAAGTTTTAGTCAAATTCTAATATCATTATGGTTTTACTACACTAATTATGATGAAAATTGGGAAAATAGAAAATTATGGTTTCAGCATGAATTATAAATAGAAATAATAGTATTTATCTAAGGATTTCGATATTGATGAAAACCCAGAAACTAACAGAAAAATCAAAAGGTTGATAGCTCATAGTTAAGGGACTAATTGGGTAAACTTTTTCTACAGAATACTGCACAAAGAGCTATCAGTTATCACCAATCAAACTCATATTTTGCAGTTAAGATTTAATGATTGCTCAATTAACAAAGCTTTTATCTACAATCAAAAGCAATATATAGTGTTTTCAAACGAGATGTAAATCTAGATTAATATTTTTTCTAACAAAAAAAGTTCTGTCTTGAGTCCCCTATATCCTTATATTTACTACTATTTAATGCTGTTTTTATTCCCTTACTGTTCCCTATTCCCTTTTTAATAGGACTCGGTTTCTACATTCCATTCAGAAATGGTATAGCAGTTCTATATACGTTTATATGTTCTGTGAGATTATCCTAAAATACAAAGTCCATAAGACAGGATCGAGTTAGGGAATTGGTTTTAATCTTAATTTTATTAAGTTTTACATATTACAACTAATTTAGAACTGCTATAGCTGATAACGCAGTTTCTTTGTAAGAGTCTAGCTAACGGCTGAATGCTTACCTAATCACTATATTAAGGAGTGAAAAAATGATGACTAAGATTTTTTTAGTAATAGCATCTATTCTAGGAGGTTTATCTGTAGTTGCAGGATCTTTTGCTACTCATGCTCTGAAACAAAAGCTAAGTCAATACTCCCTCGACATTTTTCAGACAGGCACTCGTCTACAAATGTATCATTCCTTAGCACTATTAATGGTGGCTTTTTTATTAACAATAAAAGATTTACCCCAATTATTAATAGTCATTGCTGGATATGCCTTTATTGCTGGAATAGCAATTTTTTCTGGTAGTTTATATGTTCTGAGTCTAACCGGAATAAAATGGTTAGGAGCCATAACACCCATAGGCGGAGTAGCATTTATCGTAGGATGGAGTTGTATGGCGATCGCTGGTTGGAACTTAAAATTATAAAAAATAGATTGTTTTGACTATTTCTATAAAAATACTTATATTAAACTCAAAAAATCTGCAAAGATGAATAATATTTTCCGTACATTGTGAAATTAGACTACTTCAAGCTATAGTGTAATATAGCAAAGCTATACAAATCTGGGTATCTGGCTTCTGTGAGTTACTGCCTTAATCCCAATTGCCCCAACCCCTCCGATCCATTAAATGCTGGTAGACGTACCTGTTGCCAATGTGGCTCCGAATTGCTACTGCAAAATCGGTATCGTATTATCCAGCCTCTTGGGGGGGGAGGTTTTGGCAAAACTTATCTTGTAGAAGATCAAGGGGTACAAAAAGTTCTTAAAGTATTACTGAAAAGTCATCCTAAAGCTATCTCTCTGTTTCAACAGGAAGCACAGGTACTTATCAGTTTACGAAATCCTGGCATTCCAAAAATAGAAGACGATGGTTATTTTACATTCTTCCCAGCAGACAGTGAAGAACCTCTACACTGCCTAGTAATGGAGTTTATCGACGGCTTGAATTTGATGGATTGGATGAAAAGTCGTCGCCATAAGCCAATAAATCAAACTCAAGCAGTTGATTGGCTAACACAATTATCGGAAATATTGGACAAAGTTCATCAGCAAAATTATTTCCATCGAGATATTAAGCCCCACAACATCATGCGCAAGCAAAATGGCCAATTGGTGTTGATAGACTTTGGTACTGTCAGAGAGGTATCTGACACCTACTTGGTGAAAGTAGGTCAAGGCCAAAATGTTACAGGGATTGTCTCACCAGGGTATACTGCTCCAGAGCAAACTAATGGTAAAGCTGTACCTCAATCAGATTTCTTTGCTTTAGGACGTACTTTTGTATATTTATTAACAGGTAAACCCCCAACAGCTTTTCCAGAAAATCCACGCTCTGGAAAGTTGCAATGGCACAAATATGCTTCTCACATATCAACAGAATTTAAAGATGTCATAGATTATTTAATGGCACCTTTTCCCGGAAATAGACCTCAAAATCCAACCATGATTTTGCAGTGTCTGGCGGACATAAAAACAGAAAATAGTCCAACTGATAATTCTCGCATTTCTACTCCTGCTCAACCAAGTCGTTCAAGTAAGGACAATACAAAACTACTAATAGAAAAAACTCAAACCAGGCATAAAGTTAAGACAAAACTAAAAACAAAGACAAAAACAAATACAAAAATATCTAGTAATAAGTCAAAAATTAAGTCAAGAATTAAGTTTATAAATAACCTAATAGTAGGGTTAACAATGTTGCTATTAGCAGCAGCAACTTCTCAATTTTATGGATTTTGGCGCTACGGAATGTTTCCTAGTCATCCAGTTTTTTTATTGCGTGGTTTAAACAGTAGTCGATTTTTAGAAAAAACCTTAAATGGTTATCTCGGAGAAGTAAATGCGATCGCTATGACACCAGATGGTCAAACTTTAGCCAGTGGTAACTTTAGTACAATCAAAATTTGGAACCTGAAGATTGGGGAACTAAGAAACAATATTAGAAATGCTCATACAGATAAAATAACTACTCTGGCAATAAGTCCTAATGGTGAAATATTGGTAAGTGGTAGTGCAGATAAAACAATCAAAATATGGGATCTCACAACTGGTAAACTATCAAAAAATATTCCCGCTCATGATGGTAAAGTAAATGCAGTTGCCATTAGTCCTGACGGACAGACATTAGCAAGTGTTGGCAGCGATCGACTAATGAAGTTGTGGAACCTGAAAACAGGTAGTCGAATACTTACTCGCATACCAGATAAGGAATATGGGGTAAATGCTCTAGCTTTTAGCCGGGATGGTAGCATTTTAGTTAGCGGTAGTGAAGATGGTACTATTAGACTGTGGAATCTGAGTACAGGTATTCGCAGACAAACTTTAGAAGGACATACCCAAGCAGTTAATGCCATCGCCGTCAGTCCAAATAACCAAACCTTAGCTAGTGGAGGTGAAGATGGAACCATTAGACTATGGGATTTCAACACGGGAGAAGAGGAAAGTATAATTACGCCAAGTACAAGCAAAAGTTCAATTAAAGCTGTAGTTTTCAGTGCTGATAGCCAAACAATAGTTAGTGGCGGCGACCAAATTACTATTTGGAATACAATTACCGAAGAAAAATTACAGACATTTTTTGGTCATTCAGAACAAATAAGTTCTCTTGCTATTACTCCTGATGGCAAAACCTTAGTTAGTGGCAGTCTAGATCAAACTATCAAAGTTTGGCGAATGCCTTAAATCAGTTATCAGTACTTCCGGGTAAATTAGGAGGCAAGAAAATCTTAAATTTCCTGTTTTATCCCCTTTACTTTGGAGAGTATTAATCTTGTTTCTTAGTGAAATTAATCAATAGGCTTTGGTGAAAAAGTATTACGAGTTAGGGTAGAAGTCAGGAGTCAAGTAGAATAGCTAACGGATTTGCGAGTGACAGGAGTTAGGATAAATAAGAATTATAGAGGAAATAGTTGGATATATTTATCCCTTGATTTTTCCGCCCTTGTTTCCTCAAAATGTTAACATTTTAACCTTGAGCAGCCGAAAAGCCTGCACTTTTTTATTTATTTATAGAATACTTTAAGAGTTAATCAACCAAACCCTCAATAACAAAAAAGTAGGGAAAGAATAAATTATCTCTTTACCCTACTTTTTGTACAGTTAATTAACCTACCTTCCTAGAATCTGAATTGAGTTCTCAAGCTACCAACCCAGAGAGTATCATTATTATCATTGTGATTTGGATTAGTAATCACAAACAAACCAGGTGTAATTGCTATAAAGTCATTAATAGCATAACGATAGAAAACTTCAATATGTACAGAAGTATCAGGGTCTTTTAAATTGTCATCATTACCACCATCAGTAACAATTGGTGGTACACCAACAATAATTCCTCCTAAGCTACCATCTTTAAATAAGTCAGGAAATGCAATTGTAAATGCGCCATTAATAATAGTGATATCATCATCATCATCATTATTACCATCTTCAGGACGCGCCCAGGTAGTACCAAACCAGCCCCCAATTTGGACATGATCGTTGAGCCTCCACTGAGCTTCAAATCCAATATTATCAGCAGTGGTTCGTCTGCCATCAAAAGGATCTCGCGCTCGGAAACTTCCTGTACTGGCAGTAACATTAACTTCATCCTTAATAAAATACTTACGAACATAGTTAACTGTAAAAGCAAGGTCTGGATTAGCTTCAAATACAACCTGACCAAAAGCACTATGTTCACCATTAAATAAACCTTGGCCTTCTCTTGGACTTTCTGGTTCTCCAGCTAAATAACCACCATTAATTTGCCATTTTTCAGCAGGTGTGTACTGAAGAATCAGCCCTCCATCATCAGGTCCACGATAAGCAGTAGGGTTATATCGTCCAAATCTTGATGTTGCACCGGAACCACTACTTTCAAAGGGAGATAAGACAGTCTGAAAGTCATCAACTTCAACCCCTTGAGGACCAATAATTACATTTAGTTTATCACCTACAGGAAACTCATAGAACAACTTATCAAGAACTACAGTATCGTCAGGATCACTTTCATCTGTACCCAATCTGGTCATTAGGGTATTAGTTAAATCCCGGCTACTCCAGTTAGGAATATCTCGTGCTTGTAAACGAGTTCTGAGGCGGTCTTCACCAGTAAAGCTAGTATCAAAGTTTAAACGAACCCGATAACCTAGTGCAGCTTCAGTTCTATCATTTTCGCTCTGTTCTACACCACGCGCTCCTGCTCGTTCTCCCCAAGTATCAGTCAGCCAAAATAGAACTTCACCATTAAGCTTAGTAGTTGTAGAGAATTGATTGGCTTCAAGTTCTGCTGTCCTGGCTTCAAGAGCATCAACACGACCACCTAATTCTGCTAGTTCTACAGCAAATTCTTCTTGAAGTCTTTGTAAAACAGCTAAATCATCACGAGTTACTAAGTCAGCAGTTGCAGCAGCAATTAACTCTGTAATTCTATCTAAACAAGCATTTAAACCTGCTGCAAACTCATAACGGGTCATTGCCCGATTTCCTTTGTAAGTACCGTCTGGATAACCTACAATACAACCGTAACGCTCTACTAGAGATTGTAAAGCTTGGAAAGCCCAATCAGTAGGTTGTACATCTGACAACTGAGACACAGATGTTACCTGTCCCATTGGGTCCGCTTGTTCTAACTCAGATCCTGGAATTTGTAAGGAGGGGTCTTTTAGTTTTTGCAAGCGACTATCTGCTGGTAATTCCTGTTCTGAAGCAGCATCATTTTGTGGCTCTACAGGTAACTGAGTAGTTGTATTAGTATTGGTATTTTGAGCATTAGCCAGTTGTTCTACAGAAACCTGATTAGCTAAAGCCGAATTAGCGATTAATAAGGCAGCTAGACTGAACGTACCAGGAGTTTGCTTAAGAACGTTCAAAATTATTTTTGTCATTATCGATCTCTCCTCACACCTTTATAATTAAACTAGGAAACTATTGTGCCTTTTATCAACAACTCTAATGTTTAGAGTAGATTGAATTGCTGATTGTTCCAATTGATTTTTTTAACAGTTATAGTGCTATAAGCTAAGTTTAACTTTTAAATAGCTATTTACAATTACATCCATTACCAGGGGATGAAGTTCCTCAATTCTCTAAGCAAATAGTATGAAATAAGTGAATAGAGTTCATGCTACATATATAGAAATATTCCTAGTAGTTTTTGCACGAAGCTTATCCTAGCAAGGATAGAATAAGTATTGCCTTTGAGTTTAAGAACAATTAAATCAGACATAGACAGCTAAAATCCATCAGAACTAGCCCCAAGGTCTTGGTTGCATAATTACACAAACTAAACAGAGTCATATTTTTTTACCAGACAGGTTAGCACCTCTTGCAGCATAGTGCAACTATCTGAAATATTAGGATTTTTGATATAAGTTGAGATACTCTTAAGTTTATTAATGACCAATAAGTTGAAAGTTAAAAAAAATCCCTGGATATAAACCCCAGAACTAGCCCCAAGGTCTTGGTTGCATAATTACACAAACTAAACAGAGTCATATTTTTTTACCAGACAGGTTAGCACCTCTTGCAGCATAGTGCAACTATCTGAAATATTAGGATTTTTGATATAAGTTGAGATACTCTTAAGTTTTTAATGACCAATAAGTTGAAAGTTAAAAAAAATCCCTAAATATAACCCCTCAGCTTTGTAATCAGCACTACTAGAAGCGAGCTAAGGGGTATAAAAGTAGTTCAGAAATTTATTGGTGTTTGGTGTAGTGAACAATTTCATAATCAAGGTCCTGAAAAAATTTTCAGAATTTAATATATGGCATATTCAAGACCGACTCATACTCACCATTCAGCTATTAGGAATTAGCTAATGAGGAATTGACACGCTACACCAATACAGATGTATCAATAAAACAGGTAAGCGTTAGTTAAATTTGAGTTACTCTTTGGCTAACTGCTTGCTACTAACAAGTGAATGCTTACCGAAAAATTAAGGTTTAAAGCCTCTCCTTTATAAGGAGAAACAAGAAAAAATTTTCCTTTTGTTCAATCCTCTACCTTTTAGGGAGAGGTAATTATCAATTATCCATTATCAATTATCAATTATTGAAGACTGCTATTTAATTTTCTACTCTCAAGCCAAAAATCTAGAATCTGAATTGAGTTCTGAGTGTACCAACCCAGAGAGTATCATTATCTTCAATATGATTAGGATTAGTAATCACAAATAAACCAGGAGTAATGGCAATATTGTCATTCATTTGGAAGCGATAAATTACCTCAATGTGAATAGAAGTATCATCATCTTTTAAATCATCATCATCACCACCATCAGTAATAATTGGTGGTACACCAACAATAATACCTCCCAAACTACCTTCTTTGAGTAGATCGGGGAAAGCTAAAGTCAAAGCGCCGTTGACAATAGTGATATCGTCTGTATCAGTATCATCTTCAGGACGAGCAAAGGAGGAACCAAACCAACCACCTAATTGAACCCCATCAGTAATCAGCCATTGGGCTTCAAAGTTGATATTATCTGCGCTAGTCCGTATGCCATCAAAAGGATCTCTGGCTTTAAAACTACCTGTACTTCCAGTTAGGTTGACATCATTTTTAGGGTGGAAACTACGCACATAACCCAAATTAAATGCTAGCCTATCACTTGGCTCAATCGTAAACTGGCCAAATGCACTGAAGGCACCATTAAAAGCACCTCTACCTTCTCGAGGATCTTCTGTATCTGGTGCAGCATAACCTACAGTCATCTTAATTGCATCATTGAAGGTATAGGCAAATTTAACACCAGCATCAGAAGGAGCACGATAGAAAGTAGGGTTAAATCGCCCAAATCTTGAAATAGAACCAGCACCACTACTTTGCAAAGGTGTAATAGGTGCCATAAAGTCGTCGAGACCATAAGCATTAGCGGCTAACTCTATTTGACCTCTACCATTTAGTAAAGGAAAACGATAGGCCAACTTATGTAGCTCAAAATCGTCATCCAAATCATCGTCAGTAGCTAGACGAGTCATCAAAGTATTCGTCAAATCTCGACCGCTAAAGTTCGGAACGTTACGAGCTTGTAAACGAGTTCTTAAACGGTCTTTCCCAGTAAAACTGGTATCAAAGTTTAAACGAACCCGATAGGCAAAGCTTGTCTCAGTTTTGTCCTCATCACTCTTTGCTACTCCACGACCTGCAGCTCTTTCTCCCCAGGTATCACTCAACCAAAACAATACCTCACCATTTAGTTTTGTTGTTGTAGAGAACTGATTCGCCTCTAATTCGGATGTCCTCGCCTCTAGAGAGTCAACTCGTCCCCGCAAAGCAGCTAATTCTGCTGCGAATTCCTCTTGTAATCTTTGTAAAACGGCTAGGTCTTCCCTAGTTACTAAGTTTGAAGTTGCAGCAGCAATTAATTCTGTGATTCTATCTAAACAAGCATTCAAACCTGCGGCAAACTCAAACCGGGTCATTGCCCGATTTCCTTTATAAGTCCCATCAGGATAACCTGCTATACAACCATAACGTTCTACCAAGGATTGTAGAGCTTGGAATGCCCAGTCTGTAGGTTGTACATCAGATAACTGAGTCACGGATGTCACCTGATCCATGTACTCTCCATTATCCAAATCTGATACCCCTACTGGTGCCAGTGACGGGTCATCCATTGGCATTGGCCGACTATCAAAAGCTTGAGCTATCTCAATCGGATCTTGGGCTAAGTTCTGATTTAGAGAACCTTCATCACTTCCTAAATTTTGTAAAGGAGTCTCAGCAGCGATCGCCGAGCCTGCCATTAATAATGCCACACTCAAAACACTAGGACTGTGTTTTAAAGTGTTCCAGATAAGTTTTTTCATATTTTCACCAATCCTCACACCAATTTTGAATCAGCTAGGTAATACCTAACTTGATTTTGCTCAACATAACCTTAATAACATCTTTATCCATCGCCACCATATTCTAATTTTTGGCTACGACTTTAGATTTATCGCTTAACAGTCTATAATTCCATAATTATGGATTATTGGATAAATCTAGACTTAAATTAGTCTGCTTTTAAGGAATAATCAAGACTACAGTTGTTTCTTTGCTTTACAAAAAAACACAGATAATATTAAGTCTTAAATATTTTTTTCGAGCTAATTAGTTTTAAATGGCCTTTTGCCAAAGTAGTTTGACAAAAGGGAGAATGGTTTACTGATTAAGCGTTGCTGTAATTTAATTTCCCGCCTTAGTAGAAGACGTGAAAATTTGTTTACAAACGGCCCAAGCATTGTTCCTTTCTCTTTATCACAATTTAGTTAATTTGTCTATATACTATACTTCTTGATGATGAGTTGACGATTCACCTCACCTTAGAAATTAGATTTTGCTTGATTTAGTAAAAGTTGCACTCTCGTCGCAAATTCTACACCTAATTTGATAATTTGCAACCTCAAATTTTTAGACTATTTTTTCACAAAACAAGCCAAAACTAATATAGGAAAGGATTGGAATAACTGGTAGTTAAATGTGAAATTAAAATAATTAAGCAAATTAGAAAATTAATTATCTAAACTATTACCAGGTTCTTATAAATGCTTATAGTTTTTTGGTTTCTGAATTTTTATTAGGTAATCGGTGTTGAATCTAACCGACGAATAGCTACTACTGAAGGTTTCGGAGGCTCGTTAACTTTTTTAGTCGGCCAGTTAGAACCCATGGGCACTGTACGATTTTGCATAAAATCTGAACCATCTATTGTTTTCATGGCAAACTCACGAGTTTCTGAGGCCATATTTTGACGAATACCACTTTTTTCTCCTGGATGCTGAATGGCCACAAACAAAGTTTTCCCATCTTTGGTAAATAACGGCCCACAAGTTTCGGTTTCTGTTGGTCCAATGCCAAACAAATAAGCTTCACCAGCATTAGAACCAGAGGTGGGAATATACCAGATTGAATTATTACCAAATAAACCACAAAGACTCGCCTGGTTCATTGGTTTGTCATCCTTACCCATGCGATTCTCAGGTACTGCTTTATTTAGCTTTGTTGCACGAATATCCTGGAATCCTTGCAGTACAAGACTTTCGCATTAATAATATTTATTGATAAATCCTTATTTCATAATGCTTCTAGCACTTTCATGCAACAAAGCCATTGTAATTATTTGTTTTTTCAGAGGATTTTTATCTAATAATTCTTGAGAATTAGCACCAGATTTTGCTGCTTCCTGAAATTCTGATGCTATCTCTAAAAATGTTTGAGTTACTCTTTGGCTAACTGCTTGCTACTAACAAGTGAATGCTTACGACTGCTATTTAATTTTCTACTCTCAAGCCAAAAATCTAGAATCTGAATTGAGTTCTGAGTGTACCAACCCAGAGAGTATCATTATCCTCAATGTGATTAGGATTAGTAATCACAAATACAGCAGGGGTAATGGCAATATAGTCGTTCATCTGGAAGCGATAAAGTAGCTCAATGTGAATGGAAGTATCATCATCCTTCAGATTATCATCATCACCACCATCGGTCACAATTGGTGGTACACCAACGATAATACCTCCCAAACTACCTTCTTTGAGTAGGTCTGGGAAAGATAAAATCAAAGCACCTGTAAGAATGGTGATATCATCTGTATCAGTATCATCTTCAGGACGAGCAAATAATGTACCAGCCCAACCACCTATTTGAAAGCCATCAGTAATTTTCCATTGAGCCTCAAAGTTGATGCTATCTGCGCTAGTTCGTGTGCCATCAAAAGGATCTCTGGCTTTAAAACTACCTGTACTTCCAGTTAGGTTCACATCATCTTTGGGGTGGAAAGTACGTACATAACCTACTTGAAAAGCTAGATTTTCACTTGGTTCAATCGTAAACTGGCCAAACCCACTAAATGCACCATTAAAAAGACCTCTACCCTCTCTAGGGTCTTCAGAATCTGGTGCAGCATAACCTACAGTTAACTTAATTGCATCACTAAAAGCATAATCAAATTTAGCACCAGCATCAGAAGGAGAGCGATAGAAAATGGGGTTAAATCGTCCAAATCTAGAAATCGAACCAGCTCCACTAGGGGCAAAAGGTGTGATAGGGTCAAGAAAATCATCAAGACCAAAGCCTTGAGCAGCTACCTCTATTCGACCTTTACCATCTAGTAAAGGAAAACGATAGGTCATCTTATTAATTATTATATTATCACTACCACTACTATCGACACCCAGACGAGTCATAAAAGTATTGGTCAAATCTCGACCGCTAAAGTTCGCATTGTTATTAGCTTGTAAACGAACTCTCAAACGGTCTTCACCACTAAAACTGGTATCGAAGTTTAAACGAACCCGATAACCAAAAGCGGTCTCAGTTTTGTCTTCATCACTCTTTGCTACTCCACGACCTGCAGCTCTTTCTCCCCAGGTATCACTCAACCAAAACAATACCTCACCATTTAGTTTTGTTGTTGTAGAGAACTGATTCGCCTCTAATTCGGATGTCCTCGCCTCTAGAGAGTCAACTCGTCCCCGCAAAGCAGCTAATTCTGCTGCGAATTCCTCTTGTAATCTTTGTAAAACGGCTAGGTCTTCCCTAGTTACTAAGTTTGAAGTTGCAGCAGCAATTAATTCTGTGATTCTATCTAAACAAGCATTCAAACCTGCGGCAAACTCAAACCGGGTCATTGCCCGATTTCCTTTATAAGTCCCATCAGGATAACCTGCTATACAACCATAACGTTCTACCAAGGATTGTAGAGCTTGGAATGCCCAGTCTGTAGGTTGTACATCAGATAACTGAGTCACGGATGTCACCTGATCCATGTACTCTCCATTATCCAAATCTGATACCCCTACTGGTGCCAGTGAGGGGTCATCCATTGGCATTGGCCGACTATCAAAAGCTTGAGCTATCTCAATCGGGCCTTGGGCTAAGTTCTGATTTACAGAACCTTCATCACTTCCTAAATTTTGTAAAGGAGCCTCAGCAGCGATCGCCGAGCCTGCCATTAATAATGCAACACTCAAAACACTAGGACTGTGTTTAAAAGTGTTCCAGATAAGTTTTTTCATATTTTTACCAATCCTCACACCAATTTGCAATCAGCTAGGTAGTACCTAACTTGATTTTGCTCAACATAACCTTAATAACATTTTTTCCATCGCCACCATATTCTAAATTTTGGTTACGACTTTTAGATTTATCGTTTAGCCATATTATTGAAGTATGGATTACTAAATAAATCTAGACTTAAATTAGTCTGCTTTTAAGGAATAATCAAGACTACAGTTATTGCTTTGCAAAAAAAGACAGATAATATTAAGTCTTAAATATTTTTTTCGAGGTTCTAAGTTTTTAATGGCCTATTGCCAAAGTAGTTGTACAGTTTTAAAGACTGGTTTAATGATTAAGCGTTGCTGTAATTTAATTTCCAGCCTTAGTAGAAGACGTGAAAATTTCTTGACAAACGGCCCAAGCATTGTTCCTTTCTCTTTATCACAATTTAGTTAATTTGTCT
>NZ_JBNHER010000055.1:0-39183 GCF_050015975.1 Dapis purpurea BLCC-M126
CCGCTCTTGCAGAGCCGCTAACGCTAACGCCATATCCAATCGACCAAGAGAAAAGAAATAATATTTCCTTATATTCAATTCCCGAACGGTTTTAACCAGAGGTAATTATCAATTATCAATTATCAATTATCAATTATCAATTAATGAACAATACTTATTTCTTTTTCGGAGATGTCTATTTGACTATGTTCAAGTATGAAATTTTTGTTCATAAAAAGCAATAAAACTTCACTTTTAAGTCTTAAAATTGCACGAAAATTGCACAAAGACTTTGCTTAAATAATCACCAGATACAAAAACCACTGGTTAAAATTATTGAGGAGAAACTTTTATGTTTGATGCCTTTACCCGAGTTATATCTCAAGCAGATACTCGTGGAGAATATTTGTCCACATCTACACTTGATGCTCTAAGTGCAATGGTGGCAGATGGGAATAAGCGGATGGATGCTGTTAACCGTATTACCAGTAATAGTCAGACAATTGTTGCTAACGCGGCTCGTTCTTTATTTGAAGAACAACCTCAGTTGATTGCTCCTGGCGGAAATGCTTACACCAGCCGTCGGATGTCTGCTTGTTTGCGTGACATGGAAATCATTCTCCGTTATGTTACTTATTCCATTTTTAGTGGAGATGCAAGTGTTTTAGAAGATCGTTGTCTTAATGGACTGCGGGAAACTTATCTAGCTCTTGGAACACCTGGTGCCTCTGTGGCTGTTGGTGTCCAAAAGATGAGGGATGCTGCTATTTCCATTGTAATGGACCCAACTGGAATCACTTCAGGAGATTGTAGCTCCCTGCAATCTGAAATTGCTGGCTACTTTGATCGTGCAGCAGCGGCAGTTTCCTAGTTAACCTCTATCTTGATGTAACAAGCAATTCAATACAATTGCAACGCCTTTTCTAGAAAAATTTAGCAAAAAATCGGGAGATAAAAAATTATGAAAACCCCCATAACTGAAGCCCTTTCCTCTGCTGATTCTCAAGGACGTTTCCTCAGCAGCACCGAAATTCAAGTAGCATTTGGTCGTTTCCGTCAAGCTACTACTGCTTTACAAGCAGCTAAAGCTTTAACTACCAAATCTGAGCAATTAGTTCAAGGTGCAGCCAATGCTGTTTACGCAAAGTTTCCTTACACTACTCAAATGGAAGGAGCCAACTATGCTGCCGATAAACGTGGTAAAGACAAATGTGCTCGTGATATTGGTTACTATTTACGCATGGTAACTTACTGCTTAGTTGCCGGAGGTACTGGACCAATGGATGAATATTTGCTTAGTGGTATTGACGAAATCAATCGAACTTTTGAACTATCTCCCAGTTGGTATGTTGAAGCTCTCAAATATATTAAGGCTAACCATGGTTTGACTGGCGATCAAGCTGTTGAGGCTAACTCCTATCTGGATTATGCCATCAACGCTTTGAGCTAAAATTTACTGATTTGCTTGTAATGGCAGGTGGCTATAATGGCTATTGAGTAAGGTTAGTATGGTTTCTTGTCATTACGAGCAATATTTTGTATAAAAAAAGAAAAGATTTTAATAAAATTAGGAGCATAATATAATGGCAATTACAGTGGCGGCATCTCGTCTGGGAACCTCTGCCTTTAGTGATGCCAGTTTGGTCGAACTCCGTACCAACTGGACTCCGGAAGAAGGAATGGAGGCGGTTCGAGCTGTTTACCGACACGTCATGGGCAACGAACATTTGATGGCATCTGAACGTCTTACCAGTGCAGAATCTCTATTATGTAATGGCTCGATATCAGTCCGCGAATTTGTCAGAGGAGTCGCTAAATCAGAATTATACAAGTCTAAATTTTTCTATAACAATTATCACCCTAGAACGATTGAGTTAAATATCAAACACTTGCTAGGCCGCGCTCCCTACGATGAATCCGAAATTATTTACCATCTCGATATTTATCAAAATCAAGGCTTTGAAGCGGATATTGATTCCTACATCGACTCTGATGAATACATTCAAAGTTTTGGCGAGAATATAGTTCCTTACTATCGAGGTTTTTCTACCCAAAAGGGACAGAAAACTGTCGGCTTTCCCCGAATATTTCAGCTATATCGGGGTTATGCTAATAGCGATCGTGCCCAAGGTAATAGCGGTAGCCCTCGCTTAACTTACGATTTAGCCCGTAATTTAGCTACTCCTGTTTATACCTCAAACACGGGACGAGAACTCACAGGTGCTACGGTAACTGAAGGTGGAAAACTCTATCGACTACGGGTAACTCAAGCAGCACGAGGACGAGGCGTGCAAATTCGACGCAGTATTAGTGAGTATGTTGTTCCTTATGACAGACTTTCCGTAACCCTACAAAAAATTAATCAGCGTAACTGTCAGGTACTTAGTATTACTAATGCTTAATACTAATGTTCTTGAAGCTTATTATATCAACATAACTTACGCAAAATAACGCATTTATGTCATTGCGAGCGACAGCAAAGCAATTTCAAATGTTGATATTTCATTCCTTATGCGTAACTCCCGATCAAATCAGGTTAAACAAACTCACGATCGCGCCAGTGAAAAAAGTTATAGCAATCGGCTTTATATTAGAACCTTCTTGATACTGACATATATCTATCATAAACCCGGTTTGTAATAAATTGGTCAGTCGCAAGTAGTTCAGAAGTATGAGTTCATAGCTTTTTTGAATTTGGTATAAACTTCCCACAATTTCAAATCTATTCTATAAATTTACAGGAGACAAATAAGTGGCAATTACAGCAGCAGCACCTCGTTTAGGAGTTTCTGCCTTTAGCGATTTTAAACCCTCAGAATTACGTCCTAACTGGAGCCAAGAAGATGTTCAGTTGATTATTAAATCGGTTTATCGACAAGTTTTTGGCAATGAATACATTATGGCTTTTGAGCGCCTTAAGGGAGAAGAATCATTGTTATGCAATGGCTCAATTACTGTACGGGACTTTGTTCGAGCTGTAGCTAAATCAGAACTCTATAAGTCGAAGTTCCTTTACAACAGTTTCCAAACCAGGGTGATTGAGTTAAATATTAAACATTTGCTTGGTCGCGCTCCTTATGACGAATCAGAAGTAATTTACCATCTTGATCTTTATCAAAACAAAGGCTTTGAGGTAGATATTGATTCATATATCGACTCAATTGAATACGAGGAAAATTTTGGCGACAACATTGTTCCTTACTATCGAGGTTTTTCTACCCAACAAGGACAGAAAACTGTCGGTTTTCCCCGAATGTTTCAGCTATATCGAGGCTATGCCAATAGCGATAACTCCCAGATTTATGGTAAACAATCTCGGTTAGCAAAAGACCTAGGTCGTAATAGTGCGTCGGCAGTAGTAATCCCATCAGGTAGTGGTGAAGGCTGGGCTTATAAAGCTTCAAACCAAGGTATTGCTCCTAATAAAGCCTTTAAAAATTCAAACTGGGGCGATCGTGTTTATCGGATAGAGGTATCATGTATGAATCTGCCAAGATATCCTAAAGTACGCCGGGTTAGTAAAGCATGGTTCGTTCCTTACGATCAATTATCAGACACCCTCCAAAAAATTAACAAAATGGGTGGTAAAGTAGCTAGTATCACTCTGGCATAGCAATTGAAATATTAGTAGAGCTTGAAAATATGTTGGGAAAATCTTTAATGGGTGGGAGATCCAGCTCACCTTCAAAAAATCGCACCTTTGTTTATGAGGTAACTGGATTAAGACAAAATGGCGAAAACGATAACAATGACTATCCTTTTCGTAGCAGTAGCAGTATGTTTATTCAAGTCCCTTACGATCGCATGAACGACGAAATGGTGAGGATTGGTCGTATGGGAGGTAAAATTGTCAATATTCGTCCTCTTGAGGTATCAGAGAAGGTTTTACAGGAAGTATCAGAGAGTGAGACTTCTGAGTAATTGGCAATTTTCAATTTAGTAATCATGTTTGGTGATTTTTCAGAAAGACTATTCTTATCCACAGCCTTCAAGTTGGTGATGAAGCAATATCTTTGCTTGTCAGGGAAATAAGCCTTTCTGGAGATCGCCATAATTTTTTTCATCCCCAATTATCAACATAAATTTAATAAAATAGACTCAAAATAATATTAATATTATGCTGGCAACTACTCCATCCTCTCTCAGAGAAACTCAACCTATTCTCTTCAGTCAATTGGCCAACTTTATTGAAATGAGTTGGGAAAGTTATTTCGATCTATACCCCTACGACATACCAGAAGGTCTCGGTTATGTGGAGGGAAGTTTAGATGGAGAAAAACTAATTATAGAAAATCGTTGCTATCAAACATATCAGTTTCGTAAGTTGCACTTGGAGTTGGCCAAAGTTGGTAATGGTCTGAATATTCTCCACTGCGTCATGTTCCCCCGACCTAATTATCCCCTACCAATATTTGGGGTAGATCTAGTTGGGACTCAAGCAGGAATTGGAGCGGCTATCGTCGATCTCTCTCCGATTAACAGCCAGCGTACTTTATCAAATTCTTATCGAAATGTCTTAGCTAATCTACCAGATGTTAAGTTTTCTCAACCTCGGGAACTACCATCATGGGGAGATATTTTCTCAGAATTTTGTATCTTTATACGTCCTGTTGATTCTAGGGAAGAAATGCTTTTTTTTGAACAAGTGGAACACTTTTTCACTCTGCACTGTCAAATTGCTCTTTCTACATCTCCTGTAGTATCTCCCTTTCAGCTTGCTGAAATTTTGGCAGGACAACATAATTATTGCACTAAGCAGCAACAAAATGACAAGACACGACGAGTTCTGGAAAAGTCTTTAGGCCAAGCGTGGACTGACCGATATTTGACGAGTATGTTATTTGATTCTCCCCATGCTGTTTAGTATTGTGCTGTCCTTTTGATTTACAAGCCTTCTCCAGTTCAGAAGTCAGAATAGGATTATTTTGACATCTCCAGGGGTTGAAACACTCTGGATTCTGCGGTTAACCCACCGCAAATGGGACGGGGCGTTTAAAGTGCCGAAGTAAATTCCGCACGCAGCCCCTCATAAATCCACATTTGCTTTAAGCCTGTCAAAAGATTTCTAGGCTTCTCGGCATAGACTATTGTCTAGCTGTTAGCTTACTTTTTTTGAATAGCTTTCACGAGTGGTTTTACTCAATATGTTGGAGCAATAAATTGCTACTCTCGCTGCCTGCTTGCTTTTCCTACGGAATGCTACGCAAACAGCCTTCGTATGAACTCAATTCCCCGTCTCCTGTCCACCGGAATTTCACCGCACTAGCTAGAGATGATGGCGACAAAACTTGTTCTTATATCTTGTCCGGTTGAATAGTTATAATTACAGTTCTTAGTAGGGCTTCAGCCCTAAGTATATATCGGGCTGAAGCCCTACTACAAACAAAAACTTTTTGATCGCTGATTATCCGGACATGATATTACTTGCTATTTCTATTATAGCAGAACTTCACTCCCGGTTAAAATCCGCGTGTCGTTATTCAAGCAGCCGTTAAAACGGGCTGGCTAACTTCCTCCCGAAGCTTTTTAGGTTTTTGGGATAATGCTCCTGGTTGGAAGCCTGATGCGATTTATAACAGTTTTCACAAAGATCAACTACAAAAACAAAAATATAAGCAAGTATACAAAAATCTATAGAAACTGAATTCTTGACATTTTTAAAATCCTAGATAATTAGAATAGGTAAATAATTTTGTTTAGGTACTTATTAATATTATGTGCCCCCTTCGGGGGCACATGATATAAGTATCCTTCAATAATTGATAATTACCTCTCCCTAAAAGTAAGAGGATTGACGCGGTAGGGAAAATTTTTTCTTTTCTTTAAAGGATAGGCTTTAAAGCTTAATTATTCGGTAAAGCTTGATAAATTACAGATCTAATAGTTGTGATCTATATTAGATTAATCAAAACTATTATAATAAATATTAAGATTTATTAATAAGTTTTCATAAATCTGCTCTAAGAAAGTCTAATTTGAGTTAAGATGAATTAACAATAATTAAGCTAAGTTGAATTTTTTTACAGGATTATGGATGTAGAAGGACAATTTTCCATAGAGAAATTATTGTTCCAAACTATATTGGAACACTCCTTTGATGCCATTATCATTGCTGATTCTCAGAATCGTCTGGTAGAAGTCAATTTCTCGGCTTGTAACTTGTTGGGTTTCACTAGAGATGAATTGATTGGGCAATCAATGTTTGACTTTGTTATCGGTTCCTTTGAGGGACAAGAGGAGGCAAACAGTGAAGAAGTTCAAGTCAAATCTCCCAATGGCCAGATAAAAACCCTTGAGTGCAAGCTAGTCAAGAATTTATTGCCCAATTACAAATTGTTGATGTTCAGAGATGTAACCAAACTCAAACTAGCATCTGAAGAACTTCACCACCAACATCAAAGAGTAAAGTTATTTTCGGAAGTTACCCTCAAAATTAATCAATCCCTGCAACTGAAAGAAATTCTACAAACTGCCGTTACCGAAGTCCAAAGAATTCTCAAAGCTGATCGGGTGCTAATTTACCAGCTTTTGTCTAATGGAACTGGAATAACTATTAGCGAAGCCGTATTACCGAACGTTGCGCCGATTCTGGCCATAGAGTTTCCCGAAGAAGTCTTTCCTGAAGAGTATCGAAAACTTTACGCAGAGGGAAGAATTCAAGCAATCTCTGATTTACATGGGAGCGAGGCGGGTGTAGCTGAATGCTTGGTTGAATTTATGGATGAATGGATGGTGAAAGCCAAGTTAGTCGTACCAATTATTCAATCAGTCACTAATGAAGCAAAAGCCCCCAATCAACTATGGGGTTTGTTAATTGCCCATCAATGTCAAACAACGCGACAGTGGAAAGACTTTGAGTTAGAGATGATGCAACAATTAGCATCTCAAATCGGGATTGCTTTATCCCAAGCAGAATTACGAGAGAATCTTGAAGGACTTGTCGCCGAACGTACAACTAAATTAAGACAAGCCAACACGAATCTCCAACAGGAAATTAACGATCGTAGGTCAGCCGAAGCGGCTTTGCGTCGCAGCGAAGAAAAGCTCCGTCTCATCGCCAATGGACTGCCAGTTTTAATTGCTTATGTGGATAAACACCAGTGTTATCGCTTTAATAACAAAGCTTACCAAACCTGGTTAGGATTGTCTCCCACTAAGATTTATGGCTCTCATCTTCAGGAAGTTCATGGGAAAAAGGAATACCATAAAATTCAAGAATATGTAGAGATGGCACTATCGGGGAAAATGATAACTTACGAAAATGAGACTACCTTTCAAGACGAACATCTCCACACTGTTAACGTTAGCTATATTCCCCACATTGACAAACAAGAAAAAGATACAGTCAAAGGATTTTTTTCACTCATCAGTGATATTAGCGATCGCAAGGCCATTGAACGGATGAAAGACGAGTTTATTTCCGTTGTCAGCCATGAATTACGCACCCCATTAACCTCTATTCACAGTTCCCTGAAAATTCTCGCAACGGGAAAACTCGGAAATCTTTGTAATAAAGGACAACGAATGCTAAGGATTGCTGATGAACAAACCGATCGTCTGGTGCGGTTAGTTAACAATGTCCTGGACTTACAGAGCATTCAATCCGGCAAAGTCAAAATGAACAAAAAAGCTTGCCAAGCAATGGAATTAATGATTGAAGCTTGCCAAACTATGCAAGCTATGGCTCAAGAGTACGAGGTTAACCTGTTCAGTAAGTCTGTTGCTTTTCTAGTTTGGGCCGATCGTGACTATATTGTTCAAACTCTCACTAATTTATTGAGCAATGCGATTAAATTTTCTCCTCCAAACAGCACTGTTTTCTTGTCGGCAAAAATGGAACCGCCACAACAGAGCAGCGGCAGGGAAAAACAAATTTCTTATGTAACCTTTGAAGTCAAAGATCAAGGACAAGGTATTCCAGCCGATAAACTAGAAACTATCTTCGAGCGTTTTCAGCAAGTTGACTCTTCTGATTCTCGTAAAAAAGGAGGTACAGGTTTGGGACTAACCATTTGTCGTCAAATCATTGAAGAACACGGTGGGAAAATTTGGGCAGAAAGCTGTTTGGGAAAAGGTAGTACTTTTTATTTCACTCTACCTTTAGTTATAGAGGAGAGCGGAGGTTGCTATGAATGATAAACATATCTTACTAATTGATGATGAAGAAACGATTCAGGAAGTTGTACAACTCGGAATCGAGATTGAATCTGGTTGGGAAGTTTCCGTTGCTTCCTCTGGTTTAGAAGGAATCGATATTGCTAAACTCCGACAGCCTGATGCTATTCTTCTCGATGTGATGATGCCAGATATGGATGGAATTTCTACCTTGTTGAAGTTAAAAGCTAATTCCCATACTCAATCGATTCCCGTAATTTTTCTAACAGCTAAAATCCAAGCTGTAAATAAAAACCAGTTTCCAAGTATAGGAGTTGCTGGCGTAATTACCAAGCCTTTTAACTCCATGATTCTAGCAACTCGAATAGCAAAAATACTGGAATGGGAATTGTAATTAGGCTGCTCCAGTCATAATTGTTTATTAGGTAACGATCTATGAGACTATTAATTGTTGATGATGAGGAAATTTTAATCGATATACTCCAAAGAACTCTCAAAAATTATGCACTTGATGCTGTTACTGATGGAGAACAAGGATGGATTTATGGTTCGACTTATCCTTACGATCTGATTATCCTCGATTGGTCTTTACCTAAACTAGATGGACTTAGTTTATGTCGGCGTTTCCGTAAGCATGGCTATCATATGCCAATCCTCTTACTAACAGTCCGCAATAGCAGCCCCGAGAAAATTAGAGCACTTGATGCTGGAGTAGATGATTATCTCTGCAAGCCTTTTGATGTTGAAGAATTGGCTGCTCGCATACGAGCTTTGTTGCGTCGTTCAAACTCTCGTTCTCCCTTATTAAGTTGGGGAGACTTAGAACTCAATCCATCTAATTGTCAAGTTATCTATCAAGGACATTCGATCTTACTAACAGCTAAAGAATATCAGTTACTGGAGTTATTCATGCGCCATAGTCAAGAAGTTTTTGGCATCGAAGACATTCTTGAAAGTTTATGGCCGTCGGTAGAATATATTTCTGAAGCAACTGTTCGCTCCCATCTGAGAAACTTGCGCAAAAAATTAAAATTAGCTGGTTTACCTGAAGATCCGATTGAAACATTAAGAGGACGAGGATATTATTTAAAGCCTCGACCCCAGAATAACAAGTTAGGGAGAAATTTTTTACCACTTCAACCTGAAGATAAAGCTGATAAGCAAGCACGACATCTAGCAGCACTGAGTACAGCCTGGAATAGATATAGAAACAAGTGTCACCAACAATTAGCTATTTTAGAAGAAGCTCTTCAGGCTTGGAAAAATGGCTACCTTAGCCCTAATAAACGAAAAGAAGCGAGATTAAGTGCCCATAATTTAGCAGGAAATTTGGGCATTTTTGGCTTTGATGAATGCTCTCAGCTTGCCAGGGAACTAGAAGAACTCCTGCAAAAAACTGTACAGGAAGAAAAAGGACAACTACTAAGCTTTCAAACTATTTTCAATGATTTACTTGTACAACTGGCTATAGAAGACAATCCCTCTCATAAAATATCCAGCCGACTGACAAAACATTGTCCTTTATTGTTAGTCATTGACGACGACCGAAATTTTACTGAACTGTTAAGCCAAAAAGCGATTTCTGAAGGAATCCAAATGGTAGTGGTGCCCACCCCAGAGTTAGCTAGAACTTGGCTCGAAGGGTTACAAGATCGCCTACTTCCCAATGCCGTTCTCCTGAGATTATCTTTGACTGGATCGAGAGCTAATTCCAAAGATTTAGAGGAGCGTTTATCCCTAATTGCCGAATTCAAGTTACTGGTACCATCAATCCCAGTTATTATTATTGCCGATCGCGATCATTTTCGAGACCGCCTACTTGTAGCCCGACATGGAGGTGCCTTGTACCTCAAACAACCACTTCTTGCATCTGAAGCGATTTCTTTTTGCCAAAAAGTTCTAGAACATTCTTCTTGGGGCAAAAAAGTAATGATTGTAGACGATGATGTAGAATTATTAAGAGTTTTACCTGATTTACTGGAACCTTGGGGCTTCAAACTTACTACCTTAGACGATCCTCGCCAATTCTGGGAAGTACTGCAAGCTGTCAACCCGGATTTACTGGTACTGGATATCGAAATGCCTTACTTGAGTGGAATTGAATTATGTAAAGTGCTTCGGAGTTATGCTTGCTGGTCTAGATTACCTGTATTGTATCTCAGTATTCATACAGGAGTAGATATGCGTGATGAAGTATTTGCCAGTGGTGCTGACGAATTAGTCCCTAAACCCATTGTTGGCAAACAACTTGCCGACCGCATTCTTCATCATCTTGCTGATTCTAATATCATGTCTAATTGAGTACTTATTATTAACCTACATTTATTGTTGCAAAAGCTTAAAAGGACAAAAATAAATGATTGAAGTATGTATTATACCAATTTAAAAAAAGAATATTACGAATATTAAGGGCAATAAAAATATTTTACCGAATAATTATTAATTATTAATTATTAATTAAATAATTCAGGTTTAAAGCCTCCTCTTTCAAGAGGAAAAAAAGAAATAATATTTCCTTATATTCAATCCTCTCGGTTTTAACCAGAGGTAATTATCAATTATCCATTATCAATTATCCATTAATGAAAGGAGATTTATCTTTGAAAAAAATATGATTTACCAGTTAAAAAATGAGATATAAGCTATTCATTCTGATTCCTTGATCCTGAATCAGGACTCCTGAATCCTGGATTCTAAAAAGTTCCCCAACTATTTGTAGCAAACATTGATCAAATTGGTATTATTGGTTTAAGAATTAAAATAGAAATCTCCAATAAATAATTGTTAGCAAACAAGGAGGGAGATTAGCAGTTCAACTACCGTGAAACTTATTGTTTCTCTGCTTTATAAAACCGATATAAAACGTCACATAGCGTGATATTCTACTGTTTACTTCCTGCTTCAATCGGAACTGTCGGCAGCAGGACCTCCACAGGCATTGACGACCGAGCCCACCGCATTTCGCAAATTAATACTGGCATTCAGATCGCGGTCTATGGATATGCCACATTCTGGGCAGTCATAAGTTCTGATGTTCAAAGGCATATCTTGAACATGACCACAGTTTGAGCAAGTCTTTGACGATGGGAAAAATCTATCAATGACTACCAACTCAGATCCGTACCATTGACACTTATATTCAAGCTGTCGCCTAAACTCATAAAAACCTTGGTCTGCAATTGACTTAGCTACTTTATGGTTTGCTTTTCATGTCGCGCAGCGAAACATTCCAGATACATTTAGGTCTTCTATTGCAACAGTGCCGTGGTTCTTGGCTAAATATGTTGTCAATTTATGAAGTGCATCTTTGCGGATGCTAGCTACTCGTCTGTGCTGTTTAGCCAGCTTGATTACAGCTTTGTGCCAATTATGGGAATGCTTTACTTTCCTACTCAGTTTGCGTTGTAATTTTGCTAGTTTATCTTGAGCTGTACGGTAAGGATTAATGCTTGGGAACACTTTACGGGTACTTAGTGTCGCCAGTGTTCTCACCCCTAAATCGACGCCTACAGTATCAGTAGTTTTTGGTGTTGAAGTTGGAGTAAATTCAAAAGCTAAACTTAGATACCATGAACCCGCTTGTCTGCTAATGGTGATTTTTTGAGTTGTTGCTTCAATGGGTTCATAAGTTTTTACCCAACCAATAAAAGGTAATTTATGACACCAACCATTTAGTTCTATTGGTTTTCCACTATTATCTATTGTGAAAGAATCAGACTTACCTTTTTTCTTAAACTTTGGATATTTACCTAACCCTTGAAAGAACCTCTTAAATGCTTCACCCAAATTGATGAAAGCGTACTGATAAACTTTAGATGAAAGATTTTTCATCCAAGGATTCATAGGTTTTGTGTGATTGGTAAAAACCTCTCTGAGTTTACGGGTGTTGGGCTTATAACCGTCCTGATAAGCAGCATTCCACAAACTTAACCCCCAGTTATACACCCATCGGGAATAACCTGCGTGTTGAGCCATCATGGTTTTCTGCTTATTATTAAGCTTGAGCTTGGTATGAATTGATTTCATAAGCGAGCAAGTGCAATTAATCGCGTGCTAGTATGCTTTAATACGCATTATATCGTTTTTCTTTGATTAAGTCAATGCTCCCTATTCCCAATACTTAGGGTTTCCTGAAAAACTCTTTAGGGTGAGGGTGGGAGTCAGGAGTCAGGAGTCAGGAGGGATGGGACATTTAAAGAAAGTAGTCGGAAAATTGTCCCTTGATTTTTCTGCCTCCCGTTACTCCAAAATGCTCACTTTTTCAGCTCTACCAACCGAAAAGCTCGTACTTTTTCCAGACCTAAAATTGCTCAAACCTTTATCTGTTAATGCTTTGATATTTAATCAGCAAACCCTACTTAGCAAAATTGTCAAAACTATAAATCTATTTTCGCCTCTACTACACCAGCACCACGTTGCAAATGAAAACCGACCTTCTGACAGACTCGCTGCATAGGTGTATTCTCAGCTAAAACCGTAGCAACAATTCGCTCTAAGTTCTCATCTCGACCTACCTGCACCAATCGCAACAGTAACTCAGTACCCAACCCCTGACGTTGATAGCGATCGCTCACCAACATAGCAAATTCTGCCTCATTCACCCCATGTGACTTACTCAAGCGACCCACTCCTAAAATTTCATGGTTTCCTGTTTCTGGATTTTTATAATCTACCACCAATGCCATTTCCCGATGGTAATCAATAAAGCAAATCCTAGTTAACCGTTCGTGAGCAATGCGCCGACTTAACTTCAGAAAATTAAAATAACGCAAATACACACTTTCCTCTGACAACGTTTTGTGGAACTGAACAATTAAGGGTTCATCCTCTGGGCGAATAGGGCGAATAGTCACCTCCTCGCCATTTCTCATTTGCCAAGGTTCTATATATTGAGTAGGATACGGACGAATAGCTGATGATGGCAATTTCTCTACACCCACGCTCTTGTCATGGAGAACTATCCTTGCATCCAGAGCAATCAATCTTTCTGAAGAAGCTAACAGAGGATTAATATCAATTTCCTTAATCCACGGTTCCTCTACCACCAACTGACTAAATTTCACCAAGAGCTTTTCCAGCGCTGCCAAATCTACAGCTTTCCTTCCTCTTACTCCTTTGAGCGCTTGATAAATTTTTGTCTGTTCCATCATCCGGCAAGCTAGAGTTGTATTCAAAGGAGGTAGAGCGATCGCCCGGTCTCTAAATACCTCTACCAACTGCCCACCCGTACCAAACACTAACACCGGACCAAACTGCGGGTCAATACTACTACCAATAATCAACTCATAGCCACGGTCTAAACTTAACATTGGCTGCACTGTAACCCCCAGGAAATGCTCAGACCCCACTTTCTCAGTTACAGAGGTTTGAATATTTTGATATGCCCATTTTACTGCTTCTGCATCTTTAAGATTTAACTGTACACCATCCACATCAGTTTTATGGGTAATTGTCTCGGAAAACAGTTTCAGCACCACTGGATAACCAATTATATTAGCACGTTCTACTGCTTCAGCCTCAGTTTTGGCAACCAAGGTCTGTACAATAGGAATACCATAAGCAGCTAAAATTTGTTTTGATTCTGATTCTGTGAGAATATTTCTGCCTGCATCCTGAGCAGTTTTGATAATTTGCTCAACTATAGAACAGTTTGGACCGCTTTCTTGTTCTTGTGCTAGCAATGGCGTTTCATAAATACCCTGCAAATTATAACTGTACTGCCACATAAAATTAAATAGCTTGGCAGCAGAATCTGGATAACGATAAGTGGAGATACTAGCACGATTGAGAATAGTTTCACCTGTAGTTACTTCATCTCCTCCCATCCAACTTGCTAATACTGGTTTTTTAGCAGTCTGGGCGTAATGCTTCAATTGTTCTGCTGTTTGAGTGGGGTCAGTCATTGCTTGAGGAGTCAAAATCACCAGCAAACCGTCAGTGTTAGGATCTTTAACTGCTACTTCTAAAGTTTTACGATAGCGCTCTGGGTCAGCATCACCAAGGATATCAATAGGGTTAGCATGACTCCAGTGGGTGGGGAGAAATTCATTCAGTTGAGCAATTGTTTCTTCTGCCAGAGGTGCAAGTTCTCCACCAGTAGCAATCAGGGCATCGGTAGCCAACACTCCTGGCCCTCCGGCATTAGTAATAATCGTTAGTTTCGGTCCTTTCGGTAGCCGTGGCTGTTTTGCCATCACTTCTGCCATATTAAATAATTCAGAGATGCGATTCACCCGCAGCACCCCACACCGACGAAAGGCAGCATTTAGAACTTCATCACTACCTGTGAGTGACCCTGTATGTGAAGCAGCAGCTTTCGCAGCAGCCTCAGTTTGACCAGCTTTAATCACTATTATTGGTTTAGTCAATGCTACTTCACGAGCAGCAGACAGGAATGACCGCGCATTACCAATAGATTCCATATAGATGACAATACTTTTGGTATGGGGGTCGTCACCAAGATAGTAGATCAGGTCGCCCCAATCTAAATCTAGCATTGAACCTATGGAAATAAATGCACTGAAGCCTACGTTTTCAGGGAAACTCCAGTCGAGAACGGCTGTACAAAATGCTCCACTCTGACTAATGAAACCAAGGTTGCCTGGGTTTGCCATAGTGCTAGCAAAGGTTGCGTTTAGTCCACTATGGGGGTTCATTAGTCCTAAACAGTTAGGACCAATCAGTCGCATTTTGCCTTTGGCTGTTGCCATAATTTGTCGTTCTAATTCTATGCCTTCTGGTCCAATTTCTTTAAATCCTGCGGAGATAATGATTGCGCCCTTAACTCCGACTTCCACACAGTTACGCACAGCATCAGGAACCATGGGAGCTGGAATGGCAATAATTGCTAAGTCAATTGGTTCTGGTATAGCTTTAATATTTGGATAAGCGGGAATTCCTAGCACATTATGGCGCTTGGGATTAACTGGAAAAATTGTACCCCCAAAAGGATTGCTCATAAGATTCCAGAGGATTGTGCGACCCACACTGCCGACTCTATCGGTAGCACCGATTACGGCCACACTTTTTGGGGCAAATATTGAAGTTAGGGGTTGTCGTTCTGCTCTCAGAATATCATAAGTTGGATCTGTTGTTTGTATGGTTTGTATCATCTTTAGTTCCCTGTTTTGAAGTTAATCTTTATTTAATTTTTATTTATTTTTTGATAGCTTTCTCTTCAAGTGTAACCGAAAATTTGAGTTATTTGATTTTGCTTACAAGTTCTGTATTTGTCAAGGGATTAAATCGCCGAATATTCTTAAATCAATATTAAAATGGATTACTTTTCATGCAGAAAAATATATTTTTTCTTGAAAGAAAATAGCTTATTAAATATCATCTAAAAAGTCAAATTCATATAGATGTAAAATCTCAAAAAATAGTTATTTATAGAACCTATGTGGGATTTTTCTGAGAGAGTATAGAACCCATGTGGAATCTTTTTTCGACAATCTGGCGATATAGCTGCCGCTGGGCTCCCCCTTTTCCTTTCCTCCGGAATGACGCAAATATGCCCCGCAGCATTTCGACAGCCAAAAACGCTAATCTCTTAAGCATGAGTCTAATATGAAATACGTTAATGTTTGCTACCAAAGATTGATAGAGGGATACGGAGATGAGTAGATTCGTATATTTGCACAATTTTTTGTATTTCATATAACAAAAGAAAGATTAATCTTGATGTTGGCATTTTCAAGAGTAATTTCAAAGTTTTTGTAGCTTTAGAAATGCTATAGTTTAATTTGTGAAGACTGGGGAAGGCGGAGCTATGGAGAATTAAACTGACTTTGTATTACTAGGGTAAAATATAGCGCTATATTTTACCCTACCAAGGACTACCAACCATAGTAAACCCCGCCCAATAATAAGGATGAGATACATCTTGATTCACAATATTTCCTAACGCCGATGGCAACACTACTACACCACGCGCTCCACTTCTCCTTAACTCCCCATCTGCAATAACTACCTACCCTCGAACATTGCTAACTGTGCTTTTCTTAACGCTTCTGCCTTAATCTTGGTATTATTCAAATGAGTATAAAACTCCGTCATCAACCCCAACGTACCCTCATCACTCACATACCAAATACTAGCTAAAGCTGACTTTATATCAAATCCGGTTAATTGCACATAGAATCTGGTCATATCAAATCCGTTGGCTTCGGTGTTATAAGAAACCGGGTTTATGGGAGACAGATATCAGTATAGTGGGCATTTTATATAAACCCAGTTTCTCTGCTTTTTTATACCGATACTACCGGATTTGATATCATAGGATATGTGTTGATAATTTTTTCAATTACTTTAATAGATATCTCGCTAAATTCCCCACCGGAGAGTGTTTACGGGTTTGTCTCCATCTCCCCATCTTCCCATGCCCCCATCTCCCCATCCCCCCAACCATATAATAAGTATTCAACCGGATTTGATATTACTCATGCTGCGACTGCTAACCCGACAAACCCTAATTCCGCATTTTTGTCTCCAACATCAGTGCGACAAGCAGACAATACCAACAAATCAACCGCATTTTGATTAACTCTATCTTTCTGAATATTGATAGATTCATTACCAAAAGTTTGATTAATTTCTCCTGGATTTTGCTGACCACCTGCGGTTTGAATATTGGTGGCATTATTCCCGGCAGTTTGAGTAACATTGCCAATATTTTGGTTTCCTTCTACGGTTTGAATATTGTTAGCTTTACTTTTGAAAAAAAGTAAAGTAAAATAACTTAAATCCTTTATAGGAAAGCAATTATACCTGAATTTAACCCTAAACAAATCCTAGATTGGCTTTATGTTGAGCAACAAGGTTTTGATTCTCTTGTAGCCAACAAAAAAAGTTGTAAGAAATACCCGTGAGAAATGCTTCCAAAGTTTCAGTGAAATTTGTCAAAGGCTATCGATCCACAAGCCAAAGCCAAATCTAAGGTAGTAAATACCTCTTAAAACATTTATAAGTAATCGGACATAGTAGAAAAATAATTAGATTTGACTTATAATTAAGCAGAAGTTAGATAATTTTTTGAAAAAGGGAAAAAATAATGAAAATTAAAGTATTTGGTGTTGTTATTATTGGCATTTGTGGACTAAGTGTAGGAATACTCCAACCAGTAGTAGGGGCAATGAAACTACCTGTGCTAGGTCAAACGTCTGGCAAAATAGAGGAATTTGATCGACCTGTTCGGCAAACTACTGTATCTCGACAAGTGGGTAACAATCAAGCTATTCAACTATGGGAAAATACCTTAGCTATCACAGATAAATTTATGGTCGCACAACCTCCTCTCTCTGAATTTCAAACCTTTGTTGGATATAAAGTTGCGGATAGAGATAGAGAAATTAAGATGCGAGATGGTAGGAGAATTCCTGGGGGGACTCGTGGTGGAGTGAAGTCTAACGGTGGCAGTTGTGCTCAAAATGAAAAGTCTTTTTTAGCTTTAATTAATGAACGTAATCAATGGGAAAAAACCTTGGCAAGTCATCCGAATTTTTGGTTGTATGTTCCTCCTTCGAGCGGTTATATTAAGTTCAATTTAGTAGATAATTATTCTGAGGAACAAATTTATCAGACTAAATTTAATATTGAATCGGAGGGAGGATTTATTAATTTTAAATTACCCCCTGCTGCACCATCTTTAGAGGTAGCTGAGGATGATCTACAAACCTATAGTTGGGTATTTACTTTGAATTGTGGAGACAAGGAATTATTGGTTAAGGGAGTTCTTAAAAGAGTGCCAGCAAGTGATAGTTTGATGAGTGAGCTAGAGTCTGCTGAAACTGTTATGGACAAAATTGATATTTATGAAAAAAATGATTTGTGGCATGAGACTATTACAGAATTAGGAAATTTACGCCGGAGTAATCCTGATAATTTAGAGGTTAAGGATAGATGGAATAGTTTATTAGAAAAATTTGGGGATAGTTTATCTGAAGGAGGTAATTTCAGTCAGTCAAGTTATAAATGGACTGAGGAGCCAATTCAAGATTGTTGTGATTTAGGTGATGTATAATAACAGTGATCAGTTGTATCATGTTTAGATGATGACTCACTATAAAGTCTATAGCGACTGGAATGGAATAGAAGGAAACAATCCCAGGCTTTTAGAGAAGGCAAAAGGCAAAAGTCTACCCAGGTAAAATGAGGAACATCATTCAACCAATCATTGACACGGTATAAATTTAGTCCTGCTGAATCAAAATATGTTGTCAATGTGTTTTAGCTAAACCGATACACCAGATTTCGGACAAATGAAGTACAAGTTGAAATAGTAAAACTCTTGTGTTGCCAGAATCTTGCTCGCTAAATGTGTACCTCATAACATCGGGAAGTGTTGTATATCCAGATTGACGCCAGCTTGCTCTTCTAATGCCTTGTGAGAAAGTGCCTTCGATTCCTATATGCTTTAGCCTGGGGATAAAAAAGGAAATTTCGGATTTTTTTACCTCCCTATTACAGGAGGTACTGATAACTGTTAACGTAGTTCCTCTGCAAGAGGCTAACTGATAACTGATGATTAATCCTGGACAAATATTACAAGACCGCTATCAAGCGATTCAACTACTAGGAGACTGTGGTTTTGGTCAAACTTGGGAAGTTGATGATAGTGGTACAAGAAAAATTATGAAAATATTGCAAGTACCAAAAGCAATAGATGACGAAGAAATGGAGCAAGTCATTTCTCTGTTTGAACAAGAGGCAAATGTTTTAACACAATTGCACGATGTTGGATTACCAGAAGTGGAACCGGAAGCATATTTTATTGAGTCAACAGAAGATATAGGGCCATTACACTGTTTAGTAATGGAAAAAATCGAGGGGATAAATCTATCTGACTGGCTAAAACAAAATCATCATAATCAACCTATAGAAGAAGAGCAAGCGATCGCTTGGCTAACACAATTAGTAGAAATTATTAGCAAACTCCATCAGTATCACTGCATCCACCGGGATATTAAACCAACAAATATCATTCTGCGTACTTCAACAGCACAAAATCAAAATAATACTATTGCGCAACAGATAGTATCTGATAATTTGTCACAGAGTAACCAAGTTGAGTCAAAAAATAGAGAAACGAAAGTCGAAAATTTATCCCCAATCTCACTGACTTCCAAAAATGTTGTACAACTAAGAAATAATACAAAAACACTCAGAGCAACAGAGGGCGATAAAAGCGAAGTTGAAAACAAAAAAAATCATACGGCAAATCAGCAAGACTCCCAAAAACAAGATTGGGGTCAATTAGCATTAATTGATTTTGGCGCTACTAGACAAATTACAGAAACATATTTAAGACAAGTAGAAGGCAAAGATGTTACTGGAATTATTTCTCTAGGTTACACATCTCCAGAACAATATGAAGGGAAAGTAACAAGACAGTCAGATCTCTTTGCTATTGGTCGGACTCTAGTTTATTTACTAACTGCTGAAAATCCTACCAAGTTGCCCACAGATCCTCAAACTGGTACATTAATTTGGCGAGACCATGCTACTCAAATCTCAAAAACATTAGCAGATTTAATTGATGAGATGATGACTAATTTGCCTCAGTGTCGTCCCCAAACAACCGAAGATATTCTCGAACGTCTGGCTGAATGTAAGCAACAAGTAGAAACAGAAACAGAAACAGAAACGGAAGTTGAACTTAAACCCACCCAAAATCAACAACAGACTCCTGTAATTGAAAACCAGTCTTATTCCCGACTACTCCAGTCAAAGCTACTTAACTTCAAGGGTAAATCTCAAAAAACTACACCTCGACCTAACAAATGGTTAGGCAAGATTTCTCTATTAACACTGGGAGTAATAGCTGTTTTAATTGCTTTTTTACCTGAAGCACCAACAACTTGCCCTTTAAAGCTTGGTGACAAATTAAGTTGTGGCGAAGAAATTCTAATTCCTGGTTCGGCAGCAAAAGATAAAGAAGAAGGAGTCAAAGCTTTTGCTGATGGTAATTATCTCCAAGCAGTTACACTCTTAGAAGCAGCTAGAAAAAAACAAATTAACGATCCAGAAACTCTAATTTACCTAAATAATGCTAAATTGGCTGCTGATAATACTGAAGCTTACACTATAGCTGTTGCAGTACCAATGACAGGTGATTCGCGATCGCTCAACTATAGTTTAGAAATATTACGGGGAGTTGCTCAAGCTCAAAATGCAATTAACCAAAGCGATCGCCGGATCGGAGGTAGGGGTTTAATTGTGATTATTGCGGATGATTCTTCTACACAAACAGTTAGAATAGCAAATGCTTTGGCTGCAAATGGTCAAGTTTTAGCTGTAGTTGGTCATCTTTCAAGTCAAATTACTATGAAAGTAGCTCCAATTTATGAAGATAATAAACTCGTATTAATTACTCCTACTGCTAATGCTTCTAAATTATCTAATCGTAATAATTTTTTGTTTCGGATGATTCCATCTGATGCGACAATGGCTCAAGCAATGGCTAGTTACCTAATTAGTCAATCTGAAGATGAACAGCCAAGAGTAGCTTTATTTCATATACCTAACGATGTTTATAGTGAATCTCTCAAAAATCAATTTACTCTCAGTTTCACCGCAGGCCGTGGCAAAATAGTTAAAGATCTGGATGACAAATTCGATTTATCGAGAACTGCTTTTAATGCTAGTGCAGCTATAGATAGAGCAAATAAACAAAAGGCTACAGCTATAGTATTATTACCAGATATTTTCACTTTAGCTAAAGGAATAGAAGTAATAAAAGCAAATTGGCAGTTGAATTTACCCATCGTTGCTGGAGATAGTCTTTATAATAATTATACTCTCAAGTTTGGTGCTGACGAAGCAGAGAGAAATCTTGTAGTAGCTACACCTTGGCACAGTTTAAATAGCCCTAATCTAGATTTTCCTCAGCAAGCAAAAGAACTTTGGGGAGGTGCTGTGAGTTGGCGTACAGCTTTTGCTTATGATTCTGTTCAAGCTTTGATTACAGCTTTAAAGTCACTTCCGGAACGAAAAGAATTAAATCGTATCGCCCTACAACAAGTTTTAGCAAGTGAAAATTTTAGTTCCTACGGTGCTACAGGTGAAATAACTTTTTTACCTAATGGCGATCGGCAAGAGTCAAGAATTAGTTTTACTCAGGTAGTTAAATCTAGTTGTTCACCATTGGGTTATACGTTTTTGCCCTTAGATTATCCTGTTAGTCAATTTAATCTTTTGGAATGTGAGGAGTTGGAGTAGTAATAACGTTTGACTGAATTCAGAATTCAGAATTTAGAATTCAGAATGCCAGATTTGATAGGCTAAAAACTTTGACACTCACAACAGTTTCAGGCAATTATTTGACATTTAAAGTTTGAAACTATTTGTGATATCTTTAAAGTGAATTAGTATAATTACTTATATCAAATCCGCTTGGCAACGGAAGTGTTATAAGAAACCGGGTTTATGGGAGGTATATGTTAGTTTGGTTAACTATTTAATATAAACCCGGTTTCTATGCTTTTTTACATCATGGGAGGTATATGTTAGTTTGGTTAACTATTTAATATAAACCCGGTTTCTATGCTTTTTTACATCAATAGTAACCTTGTCTATTACCAATGGATAATTGATAATTAATCAATTCGGTTTAAACCTTTCTATTTAAAGAGAAAAAGTAGTAGTTTGCTCGCATGAGTAGGATGCGATGGCGTTAACAGAGAGGCTCTACATTCTTTTTAGATTTAAAAAGGCACTTACCTTTATATTTCAATGCTTTTATGATTATTCAGCAAGCTCTAATTATTAATTGTTAATTATTAATTAATGAAGACTCATGCTCCATCATTAAAATTTCAGGTTTGATATCTCCCCATTTCTTTCCAGTAGCTATTTTCTCGCGTAAAATATTTTCCAGCATATCTGGAGAAATGATAACTTGTGCAGGTGATAATTGACCATATAATCGAGCCTGGCGATAATGGTAGGATTGCATGAGAAGTCGATCTAAATTTTGAGCAATTTCTGAAGGATGCCGATCAAGTCTATCAACAACTAAGAGATAATAGGGTGGGGAACTATTTATGGGAATTAGACTCTTGAAAAAAATATCTTTAAGTGGTAACTGACTCATCACCTCAGCTACAAAATCTTCGTGTAATTTCTCTCCCACTAAATCGCTTGTATTTCCTTCTCTACCAATAAACTCTAGACAAGGAGTATTCAAGTAAAACTTTGTCACCAAAACACGATCACCAATTTTATACCTGTATAATCCTCCTTTCTGGGAAATAATGACAGAGTATATCTGATTTTGTGTGAGTTGATGCAGTTGATATATCTGGCGATCGCTAGCTTCAAACTCAAAAAATACTTCATCTAATAAGGGTACGCATCCAGAAGCTTGAATTAAAGGTACAGTTATAGGTGCTTCTGTAGCTAATAATCCTTTACCTTGTACCAGTGTCTCTGGAAATAAGCGTCGTAAATAGTTTGCGGGTTCCTTCGAGTAAGCATTATCCCAACAGGAGATTAATTTTAGGTGTGGCCAGAGTTGTGTCCAAGATATTTGCGATTGTAGTAATAACTGATAACGTTTATCTGAAATCCGATGTTTTAATTTATTTGCGAGTTTTTGATGATGAGTTTGAATATAGTCAAGATGTATTTTCAAAAAACTCGGACTCCAAATTGATAAAATTTCTAATTGCTCTGTTTCGAGGAGTTTTAAACAAAGTGCCTCTTTAAATTCTTCAACAGTTTTGAAACGTTTAGGTAAAATAATCAGAAAAGGACTTAATAACAGTCTCAACCAAGAATCTAAATATTCTGAATCATCTTCTAATCCTAAAGAATTCTGATTCTCTTCAAATTCAGGAGAAATACAGAAATATATTTTTCCTGTCATAAACTTCGGTCCGTTTTTAATCAAGTTTTGCGCCCAGATACAAAACATTTGATTAAAAGATTTTCGCAAAGATTTTGTATAAGGAATTAATTTTGCTTTACTTCTACTACCTGATGTTTTTTCATAAAATATGATTTTTTCTGGACTTAATAATTGATTTTTACCAAAATAATTGGGTTTAAAGCTCTGCCTTGATCGGCGAAATGTTTTTGGAGCGGGGCGTAAATCACCGTTACAAAAACCACTTCTGACTTCTGAGTTCTGACTTCTGACTTCGTTAACAGGCTTTATCCACTGTTTGATATCTTCATAATTAATAATTGGAATTTTTTGCCAATCTTCTAGAGATTTTATGCCGAGATTTTTGCCATATTTGCTCTTGATAAAGCGAGTAAATATTTCTTCTTGAACTGCTTTTTGAGTCTGTTCTGGTTGCAACAGTTTTTGTTCAAATTTTTGAGCAATTGGAGTTAATATTTTGCTCAATAAGTTAATGAGTATTCGCATTTTTATTAGGGTATATATCTGTAGTTACAGGAATAAATGTTTCATCTTTTATCTTGACACCAGGACCAAAACGAGAACCAGCTCCAATAAAAACATTATTGCCAATTGTGATTTTTTTGGTATATAGCATTAGGTTATCATTTTTGGGTTTAATGACGTGAGAATACAATTGAACTCCGTAGCCAAAAACCACATTATTACCTATTTCAATTAATCCGCGATCGGCAATTTCTAACTTGGGTGTCCAATAAATATTTCTGCCAATTTTTGCTCCCCAAAGTCGTAGCCAAATTGAAAATAATCCAGGTATAAAACGCAAGATTATTTCTAAAATAGGAAAGGCAATATATATGATTTGAATTTGATGGCTACCCCACCAAGGTGAATATTTTTTACCGAGTAAATAGGTGACTCCTGGTTCAATAGGATAAAAAATATTATGAATTCGATAGATAATTAGTGGGATTCCATAAAGTGTAAAAATTAGACATAATATATTCGTAAAGTTGGGATGAATGCAAATTGAGATTAAAGAACCAATTGCGAGAAAGATTAATGCAGTTGGAAACCAAGAAAGTAAAATACTTAATAAAGTCATAGCTTAGGAGTCAGGAGACAGGAGACAGGAGACAGGAGTCAGGAATCAGGAGTCAGAAATATTTAAACTAAATATTATTTATTGGTTTGAATATCTCTTTCTAATCAAAGGTAAAAGTTACTAAATGAAAGGAAAAAAAATTTTTGTATGAGCGTAAGTTTGGTTTTAATTCCGAGATGAATTGGTGGTAAATCATGAAAAAAATAAGTTCCATGAACTCTATCCCAAATTTTTAAATTAGCACCATAATTTCCGATGGTTGAATTATTACTATGATGCCAAGCATGATCGAGAGGTAAAATCAACCAAGGTGATAAAAAACGAGTAATAAAACTGTTAGGTTTTGGTTCAATTTCGCTATGTCTCCATAAATCTAAAGCTGAAGTTAAACTAACTCCTAAAATATATCCAGTTGGATCGGCGAGTAGATAAATAAACAAGGAATGTACCCATAGATAAAGAATAAAAAAACTTGTCCATAACGTATTTCTCGAAGTTCCAAAAACATTTCTTTGTGTCATAGTATGATGCACTTGATGTAAAGGCCACAACCAAGGAGTATGTAACAATCTATGGTTCCAATAATAGAGATAATCAATTAAAACAAAACTGAGAATAAAAGCCAAACTTGAACCAAGATTTATAGAATTTTCCCATTCTGAGAAGAGCATTTTATAACCTTGGTAAACGACTGTAATTTGCAAAATAGGTATGACTAAACCTTGAAATAATAACCCCACAATATCTAACAACCAATCTTGCCAACTTATTGTCCGAATATCTTGACGAATCAAAGTGAAAATTATTAAAACCCAAAAAGTTATAAAAACAATCATATAGCAATCCTATTTAATAATATTTTGGTAGTGGTTAGGAATCAGGAGTCAGAATTTTTAGGATTTTCAGCTCAAATTAATTATTATAAAAATTGTCACAACCAATGAAGGATTGCTATAGACTCATCTACTTTCCTTATTCCTTCTTCCTTCTTAATATTTATACCCAAAAACTTACATCTACTGTTTTATTTTTCAATTCACTTGGATCTTCTCCATGCTGAAGTTTATGAATAATAGAATCTACAAAAACATGAATAATGTCTGAGGGAGTATGAACAAAATTAGTTCCATATTTTTTGATAACTTCTTGCTGAAGATTCAAAATTTTCACATCTTGACTAATAATATGTTGAGCAGTCCAGTAGATAAAAGGACGAGCAATTTTATTCCAAATTCCATAGTTATAAGTAACGTCGGTATAAACTAAAGTTGTGTCTTGAGTTTCCGGAATAGATTGACTGGTAATAAATAACTTTCTATTTTTCCCTAAGTTGTACTCAACACTGGTAATATTAGGCATATAAAAACTGTCTGTATGTTTAATCTCTAAACCACTAGGATTGAGAAATTTTGCATACCAACCTAAATTATTCGTTTCTTGAAGATATTCTACAAATACCGCTCCATTTTTCCGTTGTACAGTCATTTTGAGTTTTTGTTTCCGAGGGGTGCGAAATATCCCTGGATGTACTGTCACGGTATGAGGAATATTGATAAAATTTTCGACGCAATTGGTAATATTATTGTGAAAACGATTAATGACTCTGACTGTTTCCCAACCAGCTTGACAGTAATGAGGCATCCTAAAAGGATTAAACTTATTATCCTCTGAAAGTTTAACGTAGATATAGTCGTCTTCTTCTCTTGTTTGATAAGGTTTGACTCGACAGTTTAATGGTTTAAAATTATCTCCTTCTGCGGGTATAGATACAACTTCTCCATTGCGATCGTATACCCAAGCATGATAAGGACATTGTATTTGACCTGTATTCACTTTACCATGAGATAAAGGACTATTTCTGTGCAAACAGCGATCGCGCAAGACAACCGGTTTTCCTTCTTGGTCACGAAATATTACTAACCATTCTCCTAATATGGTTCGACTCAAGATTTTACCAGGCTTAAGTTGTTTACTGAGTGCAACGATATACCAAAAATTATCAAGTTTCATATTTTTTTATTTTTATGTTGTTAGTTAATTTGATTTGACAAGCTAGTCTGACTTGTTTTTTGCCAGGAGCGAAGATTTCTAGTATTTCTAATTCTTCTGCATTTGGTGGTGGAATATCCCCTTCTACTTCGATTAAACAAGTTCCACAAATTCCCGTTCGACATCCAAATAATACTGGAGAGTTTTGAACAGTTAGATGTTCAGAAAGTTGAGAGTTTTTTTCTAATTTTAAAGTCGGATATTCTGTGTCGAAAAAGCTAACATTGCAAGTATTTTGATTCATTTATCTACTTAATTTTTTGAATAATATTTGAATTCAATATAGTTCAGTTAAGGATTTTTTGAAGAAGGAATAGAAAAAATAGATGATTCTATAGACAGTTAAGGATTTTTTTGGTAGTTATTTAATCTCAAGAGCTACTATAAAAGTTGCATACTATAGGAGTTTTGGTTTTATCTGTTTGCGCAGCATTCCGTAGGAAACTGTATTCTATTCTAACTAGCTATCAACTTTTATAATTCAGTCTGATTACTGACTGCTTCTTTCAGGTTTGATTTTGCTCCATAGAGAAATTTTTAGTTGATTGACATATTCCATATATTTAGTCAACGATGCATCTATATCAAGTAATAAATTTGGATTAAAACGAATATTATCGTAAACTTTTCCATCTTCATCTCGCAACATATAATAGGCAAGCTTAGTAGAAAAAATTAAGAATCTAGCGACTAAATTTCCCCAGATACCCGGTCGTTTTTCAGTAATATAAATAGGTTGAACGCGAGTTTTTCCATTTGCCAGAGGAATATAAGCATAAATCATATATAACTGAGGCAGTAATTTAACATTTTTCATAATTGTTAAAAGTCCGATGCAGCCATCAGCATATCTCATTGTATATTCGTAGCGATCGCCTAAAATTTTTCGTCCTATTTTTTCTCTAAAAGTCTGATTCGTAAATTGACCACTGAGGGTAAAATCAATAATATTTCCTGTGGAATTTTGCTGCAATTTTAAATCCATTTCAATATTTATTTTATGGACTGTTCGTAGATGTTGTGCGTCAATACCGTTCATCATACAAATATGATGGTGACAACTTCGTGTAAAGGCTCTATCTGCTATAGATAAGATATTTTTACCTTTTAAGTTATCAAATTCTACTACTCCTTCCGGGGCTTTGAGGTCTGGATAAACCCAAATAAATCCATATTTTTCATCAGTAGCATAAGCTTGTAACTTAGCTCGTTTAGGAATAGTATTTTGACAAGGAATATCTTGACATTTTCCACTGCCATCAAACGCCCAATGATGAAAGAAACAGCGAATATAATTCCCATCTACTTTTCCTATTCCTAGATCGGTTCCTAAATGAGGACAATAAGCATCCATTGCATTGACTTTGCCATCTTGACCGCGAAATAAAACAATTTTTTGTCCACAAAGCTCTATAGATTTTGCTTGACCTAAAAGTATTTCTTGACTGGAACAAGCAATATACCAACCTTTAGCAACAACATCAAAATTATTAAATATTTTCATGGTTTTTTTTCCAATGAGCAAAGGATTTTTTCTGAATAGCTAAATACTTAGATATAGAGTTAGAACTCATTAAAGACATTTCTCGATTACTCGGCCATATATAATCAAGAGATTCAATATAAACTTTGTAAGATTCGATAGCTTCTTGATGGGTTTTATGACTTCTATATAATCCTTCAGACTCTTCTGTAAAACACGCTTGCATCATTTCTTTTGCTTCGCGATCGCTCATGCTAAAAATCGGACTTGTAAGGACTTGATAGATTGCTGAATAAAGTGCCGGATCGTACCAAAAAATCCCGTTAATGGCGACTGAAAAATTGTAATGGTCTTGTTGACAACCTTTTATACCTAAATTAGCCACTATTTTTTCAAAATTCGTGGGTTTAGGCAAACATTTAATTACATCTTGAGAAATAATTATTGAACTATTAAAGTGAAAACTCTCATCTAGGAAATGATAGTAAGAAATTTTAGTCGGAATGGGTACTTTATTTTTATCTGAATAATTTTGAGAATAACGGCTAAGTTGATGCTGAACAATTTTACCATTTAATGTTCTCAATCCACGAACCGTAAAATACTGACAAGCTAAAAAAGTATTGCCAGAAGAAAGTAAACCAAAACAATGCAGTTGTACTTTCTTCCACCAACTTTTCAACAGATTAGTATCTGCAAAAATAATTGTTTCAGAAAAAGGCGAACGCATCGGATAAGAAAAAATTCGCCGTCCGAATAAACTAGCTTCTACTCGTTCACAAACTGTTTTGAAAGCATTAATATGTGCCCTTTCTTGATTCGACTCCAAATCTAAAGTATCGCAAACTAAGCGAAAATCTTCTTGAGCATAAAGTCCAGCAGCGCTAGTTTGATTAAAGAAAATAGTCGCAATTTCAGCCGAAATAATCTGAGAATAATAAGCTACCCAATAAAGATGATTTAAAATAACTCTTTGACTGCGAGTAGATTGCAGCCATAAAGGAGTTCCATAAAGTAAGGAAAACTCTTCGGGATTCCAATACTCATCTTGACAATCTTGATAACAGAAATTATTGGCAAGAGTATCCAAGAATTCTGTACCATCCTGCTTACAGTTTCGCCTATAATTAACTTCTAATTTTTTATAGGTTTGGCGATCGCTTAATAAACTATTTTCCTTAACTTCTCCAAACAGATTATTCACGACAAAATCCTCAATATTTTTGATAAAAGGGAGAATTAAATAATTAATAATTAATAATTACCTTTTTTTCTCTTTTTATAAAGTCGAGTAGGGTGTGTTTCGCTGCGCGACATGAAAAGCGGTAGCGTAACGCACCGAAACCCTATATCTATTGTCAGTGAGTAAGTCCTGAGAAACTAAAAAACACATAAATGTGCAGGATATCCCCTAAATATTCCTCTCTCTTCCAACTCGGAAACAAATACACTCCCTTGTTTACTAATTAAAGAGCGAAGTATACTCAAACGAGTATTGCTATGAGTTTCAGTATCTAATTCTTCCAACAACTTGATTTTTTGCGATCGCGATAAATCTCCCAAAACCATCTCAACTGCATTCACAACTCTTTGAGGCCCGACTCGAATCATCTCTAAAAATGATGTTAAAATTTCTAAAATTGCCCTTTGACTACTCAAATTGAGAGATTGTTGCTGAAATAAAGTTACCCCAGTAGCATGATGCCGAGACTCATCCTCTAAAAAACTGTGAAATACAACACTTAAGTCGGGATAGCAACACTCTTTTGCTAAACTCCGATAGTGACTCAACCCCCATCCTTCTAAAACCACCTGAAGTACGAATAAAATTACACTTTTATCCTCACTTTCGACGACGTCTGCCAACAACTGTAAAAAAGGAGCGTTTGTATCTATAGGAATGTTTTCAAGAAAGGGTATAATCTTAGCAAGATGAGAAGTTTCATCAGCAGAAAATAGAGAATAAAGCATTCTTTCTTCTGTTGTCTCCGATAACAACACCATTTTAGCCATATAACCTATTCCAGCTTTTTCGATAAAATAGGCTTCTTCTAATATCCCTTGACTGGTGAGTCTGAGAATCTCTTTTTGTTGGGAAATAGTAGCATTCTTAAAAAGAGTTGCATTTTCTAAATTAAAGTGATTTGCATCCCAGTAAGCTGTGTGACAATAAGGTGAATTGCTTGCTTGATTTAAGCGACAGTCTAATATGCGTTTAAGTTGATTGGATTTTGTGTGAGAGAGATCGAAACCTGCTATATTTTTTTTAATCATTAGCTTCTGTTTCTCCAAATAATTTCCTGAAGTTACCGAATAATTAATAATTAATAATTAATAATTAATAATTAATAATTCAAGACCTTGGTTTAAAGCCTCCCATTTTAAGGGGATAATATCAAAAATTTTTCTTTATTTAAGTTAATGTCCTTCTTTTAAGGATGGGTAATTATTAATTGTTAATTACTTAATGTAATGTCATTTCAGTTATCAATTATCAGTACCTTGATCTTAGAGGGTATCTATAAATAAAAAATTAAGCCTTGATGTAGTGGACTGACACAACTAAAATGGTGCGTTACGACGGATTGCTAAATTCCTTTCATAGTCTAAATTGAAGCCGTCTAACACACCCTACAATTTTGCACTAAATTGGCTATATCTTAAGCACTAGGATTTAAATACTGAAGTTAATTTTTTTCCATGTTTTAAGTCTATAAAATCTTACTTTTATAGCGCTACGCGCTAGGGAACAGATAACAGTAGACTGTCAAAGATTTCAGGATTGAAAAATGTCCTAACCTTAATGCGTAGTGCTATAACTTTTAACTTTTAACTTTTGACTTTTGACTTTTAACTTCCGTGCTTTAAGCCTATAAAATCTTACTTTTGACTTTTGACTTTTAACTTTTGATTTTAGTGAAACGCTCCCAACTTCCCCAGGTGAAAGCTTGTTGTGCTTCAGTATGTTTTATGTAGTCAATGATAGATTTATCCGCAGATGTAGGAGTTTGTAAATTAAATTTAATAGTTTGGAAAACTCGTGTATCCCCTTTAGCGAAATAATTTCCTACTAACCCAGTCAACCAAAGTACAATCCGATTAAATATCCACCCCAATAACCCGAAACGTTTTTTAGTAATTAAGATTGTTTTTCCTGCTGTTTTTCCACCTTCAATCACTCGCGAAGCAAACATAATATAGAAATGAAGAAAATCTGGACCAATTGTTACAATACCTGTACTCCCATACCAGTAACAAATTTTATAAGTAACTTCATTCCGATAAAAAGGGCGAATGAGTTTAACAAAAAAAGAATTGTCACCTCCTCTAGTCTTGTTGTTAAAAGCGATTGCATTTTGATTGATCTGCTCTGTTTCAAAGTCTATTTCTACAGGTAAATTGTGAACTGTATTAAAATGATGAGCATCAATTGCATTGATTGTTAATACATTAGGATGGCAATTTTGAGTAAAGCTACTAGAAACAATTACCTCGCATTCTTCTGTTTGTAGTTCGGGAACAAAGGGGAGAGTTTTTGGCGTGCCTTTCCCAGTCCAAACCCAAATTATACCGTATTTTTCGGCTGTAGGATAGACCTGCAAATTCACAGATAAAGACTTATTTAAACAAGGAAATTCTATACATTTCCCCTGATTATTAAACTTCCAATTGTGAAAAAAGCAGCGTATTCCATCTCCTTCTACTTTTCCTTCAGCCAAATGTGCTCCCATGTGAGGACAGTAAGCTTCAACTGCGATTACTTGTTTTTCAAAATTGCGGAAAATTGCTAATTCTTTGCCCAGTAAATTAACAGCTTTAACTTTACCAACTCTTAATTCTTTTGCAGGAATTGCCCAATACCAACCCTCAATAAAACAATCGGAATTGTTGAAAATTTTTAATGTCTCTTTCATCTGCTTAAAGAACTTAAAAAATTTGAGTTTTTACTTTGAAATTTCCACATTCTCTTTCCAGCTTTAGTTAAATTCTCTGGAGATATTTCAGTTAAGCAAACCAATTCATCTCCATTAATATAACCTGAATTTTTAGAACCAAAAAATCGAATATGAGGATCGTTTAATCTTTCAGAAGGTATTCCTTTTAAACCTTCTGTCAGTTGATGGGGATGAGGAAAGCGAACTATTCCAGTTCTTGAGTTATAATTTTTTCCAAATTTTTGAGTTGCTAAAAAATCAATTAATTTTTGAAATTCTTGTGGGGTTGAGCAATCAAATCTGGGATAAAAACTTTGCCAAAAAACAGGTAAAAATCGATAAGTTCTATATCCAGCACAAATGAGTAACCAATACAATTTTCCTAAAGCAAATTCTTGACTTAATAAATCAATTGCCTCTATCCAAGCCTTTGAAAGTACCGAACTAGACCAAGCTAAAGGGTCTACAATTGTATCTCCTGAATAAACAACGGATATAGTTTCTCCTTGAAATTCTGTATTATAAATTAGTAAAGTTGAAAAACCTAGAAGTTTTTCAGATTTGTTATCTTTCAGGAGAATAATCCAATTTTTTTCTGATAAATCATCCTCAAATACATCTCTTTTGACTCCATTAAAAAAAGTTGAAAGCAGACAATACATTTCATCTTTTTGCTGAAACGAGAGTTCTTTTTTATTAATGAGTTGTGATTTCATGGGTTTACAAGAGAATCAAGATTATTTACTGATTTACTTTGATTCTAAGTGTATAAATTTATAGAGATTATAGTAAAGTGACAGTTTGTATAAATGCACAAGCGATCGCTCTCATTTATACTGTTGTTAAGAACCTGAGCGTGATTTAAGATTAACAAAATAACTTTTTAGAGTAGACACTTCAAAAACTGTACTATTCTAATAATATATTGGTTAGCAGATAGGTAATATTATGTGCCCCCTTCAGGGGAGCTACGAATTGCGGTTAAATAGTTATTATAATTAAAGTTCGTAGTAGGGCTTCAGCCCGAACTGTAGATAAGGCTGAAGCCCTACTACAAACCATATACTTTATTATAAGTGATTCTAGAGAAGGAAAACAAGTGCTTTGAAGGTAATAAGGTCGCTCCAGGTTCAACCTTGGATTAAGCAGCATTCATGGACAACTGCCAAAACGTTGCCGGGCAGTTTTGGAAATTCAACCCTGCTCAATGAAATACCTTTTTACCCTTAGATTATCCTGTCAGTAACTTTAATCTTTTGGAATGTGAGGAGTAAGTTTCAGTTATCAGTTTATTTCCAGTGTTTAAGAAACCGGGTTTCTGGGAGGTAGATGTTTATGGTGGAGCATTTAATATAAACCCGGTTTCTATGCTTTTTACAAGGACTTACGCAGTACAACGTATTTTTGTCATTGCGACCGACAGGGAAGCAATCTCAAATCCTAGTTTTTCCTACTTCATGCGTAAGTCTTGACACTCATATTGTTTAAGAAACCGGGTTTCTGGGAGGTAGATGTTTATGGTGGAGCATTTAATATAAACCCGGTTTCTATGCTTTTTATACCAATACTACCGAACATGATATTATCCCTACAACTTACTATTATTGCGGATAGGATAGAGTAATAATTAATTTATTTGCTTAAGCACCCCACCAGAGGTGATGAATGGTGAAATTTTGCTTCTATTGCTCTATCCGCAATAATTAATTCATTTTATGAAGCACCAAGCCAGAGGTGATGGATAGTGAAATTTTGCTTCTATTGGTCTATCCGCAATAGTTAATTCATTTTATGAAGCACCAAGCCAGAGGATGGGAGAGGGGTAACTAGGAAGTCGCCCCATTTTAATACCCCAAGGAAACTTTTATCCACGAATGGCGCGGATTAGTTTTGCTGCCGAGTGGGCGATCGCGCCTATAATACCATCTTTGATACAAACTACACCCCGCGCTAATGCTCAATCTCTTGGTACTAATGCCGAAGTTCTTGGCCATTGGCGAGGTTCACAGAAGATTAATATTCATTTGAGTCCTGATTTAAGCTCGCAGGTGATTGACTCGGTAACCGTGGGTGATTATGTGATTATTCTCAATGAAGGCGATCCCGTTTCCGGCCCATATCCACTGCGTCAGGTGGATACACGAGGCCAAAATTGGTATGCGATCGTCAAAACCCGAGAAGGTAAACCAGAGGGCATAATTCCTGCTAAAGACAGAGGGTGGATATCGGAGGACTTTTTGCAGTTGAGGTGTCCTCCCTAAGTCAATAAGGGGTTTGGAAACCCAACCTCTAGGAAATTGCTATTTTTCATTCTCGATTAATTGTCTTCTATTTTTATGAAAACTATTCTAAATTACAATGAAATATCAAGAAAGGGTTTGGAGATCAAACCCCTACAAAGCTGCCATTTATCGACAGATACCGAAAACTCACTCAAAGATTACTTTTTAATTTTAACCCTTAACTTTTCACTCCCACAAGTCGATATTGCACTTCCAAATAAACCAACAAAGCATTAATATCTGCTGGATTTACTCCCCCTATTCTCGACGCTTGCCCAATAGTTAAAGGCTGAACCTTTGACAATTTTTCCCGCGCCTCCATCGACAATGTATCAATAGCAAAATAATCTAAATTAGCAGGCAACTTCCGATTTTCTTGCCGACTTATTTGGTCGATTTGATTTTGTTGTCTTTGCAAATAACCGGAATATTTAATATCAATTTCTGCTCCTTCTTTTTCAACTAATTTCAAGTCTAAATTCCCCAAATTATACTTTTCTAAATCCACATAATGGAAACCAGGTCGGCGCAACAAATCTGCTAAAGTAATCGAACCTTTAATTTTTGTCTGAGTATCGGCAACAATATTAATAGCTACCTCTTCTAATTCTTTAATTCGAGTTGACTTTAACCGAGATTTTTCAGCATTAATATTAGTTTGCTTCCTCTCAAATAACTCCCACCGACGGTCATCAATTAAACCAATTTCTCGACCTAAAGGTGTTAGTCTTTGGTCGGCATTATCAGACCGTAAAATCAAACGATATTCCGAACGACTCGTCAACATTCGATAGGGTTCTCGCAAATCTTTTGTACATAGATCGTCAATCAAAGTACCAATATAACTTTGTTCTCTGGGGAAAATAATCATCTCTTGATTCCTAACAAATTTAACCGCATTTATTCCCGCCACAAAACCTTGAGCTGCTGCCTCCTCATATCCAGTGGTACCATTAATTTGACCGGCGCAAAATAACCCCTCAATTTTCTTAGTCATCAACGTCGGATAACATTGAGTCGCAGGCAAAAAATCATATTCCACCGCATAAGCAGGTCGCAACATCACACAATTTTCCAAACCAGGCAAACTGCGTAACATTTGTAATTGCAATTTCTCTGGCAAACCAGTAGAAAACCCCTGAATATAAAGTTCAGGAATATCGCGACCTTCCGGTTCAATAAATATTTGATGACTACTTTTATCAGCAAACCGGACAATTTTATCCTCAATACTCGGACAATAGCGCGGACCTTTCGCATCCACCCACCCACCATAAACAGGAGACAAATGCAAATTATCGCGAATTAATTTGTGAGTTTCTGGAGTAGTGCGCGTGAGATAACAACACATCTGTTCCCTTTCCACCCAAACTTCCGGATCGAAACTAAACCAACGCACTTTTTCATCCCCTGGTTGCTCTTCCAGATCGGTGTAGTCAACAGAACGTTTATCAACTCTGGCAGGGGTACCCGTTTTCAGACGTCCGGTTTCAAAACCAAGTTTATTGAGGGTTTCAGTCAAACCAATAGCAGGAAATTCTCCGGCACGTCCTGCTGGCATCGACTTATTGCCTACCCAAATAACTCCACCGAGGAAAGTTCCGGTGGTGAGGATGACAGCTTTACATTTGAAAGCGACACCGAAGTAGGTTTCTACTCCAATAATTTCATCGTTATCTCCCAAAATTAAATCTGTCACCATACTTTCCCGAACTCGGAGGTTTTCTTGGTTTTCCACAATATTACGCATAACGGCGGCGTATTCCCGTTTGTCAGTCTGAGCGCGTAACGCCCAAACAGCAGGTCCGCGAGAAGAATTGAGAATGCGTTTTTGCAGGTAGGTGCGGTCTGCCATTTTACCTATTTCCCCACCCAAAGCATCCACCTCGTGGGTAAGTTGAGATTTTGCGGGTCCCCCAACAGCAGGGTTGCATGGTTGCCAGGCAATTTTATCGAGGTTGAGAGTGAGTAGGAGGGTGTGGCAACCAAGGCGTGCGGAAGCAAGAGCGGCTTCGCAACCGGAGTGTCCGGCACCTACTACGATGATGTCGTATTCTTCTTGGAAATCGAAAGTTTTGGTCATTTTAGTTATCAGTTATTAGTTATCAGTACGGACTTCTGAAGTCGGAAGCTTGAAAACCGGAATTTTCTTTTTTATCCCCTCGAAAGGGTAAGACCTAATTTTTTGGTCATGGTAAATGTCTGAGTTATAGCTAAGAAAGAATTGGTTGAGACATAGACTAATGATAAATCTTAGACAGCGGAAATGTTTTTCCAACTGTTCCCTGTTCCCTGTTCCCTATTCCCTCCTATAGAAAGACATATAACTGATTGTAGCGATTAATATTGAATATTTTGATTTTTGCAGACTATAGTCTGAAGACCGAAATTTTCATACCAAAAAATTAAGGCGATCGCTGTATTGATTAAGAATCAACAACAGAAGTGAATTTAAAACAAAAATTAACAGCTAATGATATATGATTTATTTGATATTATCGAAATTCCCGAATATGTTAACAAGCAAGAGTTACTGATAACTAATATACCTCTCTGGAAAAGAGGGAAGGGAGTAGGGATTAGGGGGAAATAATTGATTATTTCTGTAGGATAATTGATTTTGTTTTTTATTATCGGAGATGTCTAATAACTGATAAGAAAGTGGTAGGTATTAGGTATGAAAAAAATTAATCTTTCACTGACCGTCTTGCTTATAACAGGTGACGAACTACCTAGTACCTAACACATAATACCAAACCTCCCTGAGAACTAGATTGCCTCCATATTACTTTCCCCAGTCCGAATTCGGACAATTTTATCTACTGGGGAAATAAAAATCTTACCATCGCCAATCTCTCCTGTACGGGAAGCACTAATAATCTTATCAACAACCATATCCACCTGGTCATCCTCAACTACGATTTCAATCTTTAGCTTCTGCAAAAACTCAACCGTATATTCAGAACCCCGATATCTTTCAGTTTGCCCCTTCTGACGCCCAAACCCTCTGACTTCAGAAACAGTCATACCCACGATACCAGCATTAACGAGAGCAATTTTCACCTCGTCTAATTTAAAAGGCCGAATAATAGCTTCTACTTTTTTCAAGTTATTCACTCCTTACACTATAAGTTTTAAGTCTACTTGTTTATCAGGATGCCATCCTTTAATATCACTGCCAAGTGGGCCTTGTTTGTCAATAAATATACATTTATCCAGAAGGCTTTTTAATAGGCTCTCAAAATACTCAAAATACCAAAAAAATCATATCCAGAATCTTAAACTTTTCTAGAATTTATCTCAAAAAGACCTTTTATTACGTCACATTTTCAGATATAATTGTAGATTTAATTATAAATAATAGTATCTAGAGAGGAACTACCAGTGCAGTTACAAAGTAAAGTAACCCTCAAACGAGCCACCGGCGCCTTTGCACTAATGGATAGTCTTAAACGTCATGGAGTCAAACACATATTTGGCTACCCAGGCGGTGCAATTTTGCCAATTTACGACGAACTCTACCGGGTAGAAGCAGCCGGGGACTTAGAACACATCCTAGTCAGACACGAACAAGGAGCTGCCCATGCTGCTGATGGATATGCCCGTGCTACTGGTAAAGTAGGTGTATGCTTTGCCACATCAGGCCCTGGAGCAACAAACCTAGTAACAGGTATTGCTACTGCTCAGATGGACTCAATTCCCATGGTCATAGTTACAGGGCAAGTAGGCCGACCAATGATTGGTACTGATGCCTTCCAAGAAACAGACATTTATGGTATCACCCTACCCATAGTCAAACATTCCTATGTTGTCCGAGACCCTAGGGATATGGCCAGAATTGTTGCAGAAGCATTCCATATTGCCAGTACAGGTCGTCCAGGTCCAGTTTTGATTGACGTACCCAAAGACGTAGGATTAGAAGAATTTGACTACGAACCAGTTGAACCTGCTTCTATCAGGCTATCTGGATATCGTCCTACTATTAAAGGTAACCCTCGCCAGATTAACCAAGCAGTTAATTTAATGCGAGAAGCACGTCGTCCTCTATTATATATAGGCGGTGGTGCAATTTCTGCTGATGCTCATGCAGAAATTCAAGAATTAGCAGAACATTTTAATGTTCCTGCTACTACTACTTTGATGGGTAAAGGTGCTTTTAATGAACATCATCCCCTGTCAGTAGGAATGTTAGGAATGCACGGCACTGCTTATGCTAATTTTGCTGTGAGTGAGTGTGACTTGTTAATTGCTGTTGGTTCCCGTTTTGATGACCGAGTAACAGGAAAGTTAGATGAATTTGCTTGTCACGCGAAAGTAATTCATATTGATATCGATCCGGCAGAAGTAGGTAAAAACAGAACTCCTGATGTTCCGATCGTAGGAGATGTGCGTCAAGTTTTAATCGATATGCTACGTCGTTGTCGCGAGACTGGTGAGCCAATTAATTCTAATCAAACACAAGCTTGGTTAGAACGTATTAATCGTTGGAAACAAGATTATCCGTTAGTTGCCCCCGAACATCCAGATAGTATGTCACCCCAAGAGGTAATTAACGAAGTTGGTAAAATGGCTCCAGATGCTTACTATACTACTGATGTTGGTCAGCATCAAATGTGGGCAGCTCAATTTCTGAAAAATGGTCCTCGGCAATGGATTTCTAGTGCAGGTTTAGGCACGATGGGTTATGGAATGCCTGCTGCTATGGGGGCGAAGGTGGCGCTGCCAAACCGACAGGTGATTTGTATTGCTGGTGATGCTAGTATTCAGATGAATATTCAGGAGTTGGGTACTCTGGCGCATTATGGTATTAATGTTAAAACTGTGATTATTAATAATGGTTGGCAGGGTATGGTGCGTCAGTGGCAACAAGCATTTTTTGGCGAGCGTTATTCTTCTTCTAATATGGAAGTAGGAATGCCAGATTTTGTCAAGTTGGCTGAAGCTTATGGGGTGAAGGGGATGATGATTTCTAGCCGGGATGAACTCAAAGAAGCGATCGCTCAAATGTTAGCTCACGACGGACCTGTTTTAATGGATGCTCGTGTGACTAAAGATGAAAATTGTTATCCAATGGTTGCTCCTGGTAAGAGTAATGCTCAAATGGTGGGGTTGCCTATTCGGAAACAGCTTGAGCAAGCGGTGGAGTTAATTACTTGTAGTAACTGTGGATACGAAAATGTTGCTACTAATAATTTCTGCCCTGAATGTGGTAATAAATTGTAATTGATTGAAATAATCTCTCGCTATATATAACAAATGTTTAGCGGGAGATTTTCAGGAGAACTGATTCTATATTAACTTTTCTTTACATCAGGAGTCATATAGAACCCATTTGGTATCTTTTCCGTCCAAGGTTATACTAAGTAGCGATC
>NZ_JBNHER010000056.1:0-18952 GCF_050015975.1 Dapis purpurea BLCC-M126
ATATTTCCTTATCTTCAATCCTCTCGGTTTTAACCAGAGGTAATTATCAATTATCAATTAATGAACAAGAGTCTTATATTTAACTAGCTTTTAGCAATTAAAAATTTACTTGAAAATAACTGCTAAAAACTAAGTATACCAAGTTCTTCATGCTTTAATATTTACAGTTATAAGGGTTTATTGGGTTAAGATTTACGCAGTAGACGCTATATATAGGTCTCAAAAATCTTGTGTAATATAGCAATTCCCAAAAACCGTGAGGTACAGTTTTATATCCCCCTTTGAAAGGGGGATTATCAATTGTTCTTATTTATCAAAAGACATAATTATTAACTATTCTAGGAGGTTTTCCTTTGAAGTTTAAACTAATTAAAAGTTATTGGGAAATAATTGTACTTTTTCTTTATTTAATTGTACCTCTAGCTCTAGCTTGGCAAATTCTATTAATTGATAGGTCTACCCTTGAATTTGCATTATTTTTCATTTCTCTAATGATTACTCCGATTTTTTGTTTAATTATCGGTATTTATTGGTTCATAGAAGTTGTGAGAATATTCATATATTTTCTCAAAAAAAATAAACTGAAATATTCTCCGTTAAAAACTTTAATTAAAGCCATAGGAGTACCATTATTAATTGTTTTATTTATTTTATTAGCATTTTTTTCAGATACAATTAGATTAAAATTATCTGAATCTGCTTTAATGAATTGTGTAAATAATCCTAATTTATGCCAAGAAGAGACCAAAATAGGATGGTTTTATGTTGAGTTTATTAGGCAGTACGAAGGATGTACTTTCTTTACAACTTTTACCTGGATTTTTGATGAAGTTGGTATTGCTTATGTGCCTCTTGGTGAAGAAAATTGTTTATATCGCGATAACCCGTCAGATGTAATAGTAGAAATATATGGTAATTGTTGGAGATATCATTATTATAATTGATATAGTAATCCTCAAAATGATTTACCCTATCAACTTGGTTACTCCCGTGTAAGTCCCGATTATTATAGTATATTACTACAATATGAAGGCATATATAAGGAAACAATAATGAATAATCTAGACTAAAAAAAGGTAGACGCCTTTTCTACTAGAAAATCAAGGTTCTATTGTTATAGATATAGATATTTAGGATTTGCTGAATTTTTTTTTTGAAATAGGGATATAGATACACTTTGAAGTCTAAAATAATCAAAGGTTATTGGGAAATAATTGTACTTTTTCTTTGTTTAATTGTATTTATAGCTCCATTTTGGCAAATTATATTAATTTTTAGGTCTTTCCTTGAATTGTCAGTATATTTAATTGCTCTGATAATTGCTCTGATTTTTTGTTTAATTATCGGCATTTATTGGGTCATAGAAATTGTGAGAATGTTAATATATTCTCTCAAAAAAAATAAGCTGAAATATTCTCCGGTAAAAACTTTAATTAAAGCCATAGGAGTACCATTATTAATTTTTTCCTACATTTTATTAGCAGCTTATACTAATATAATTAGATTAAATTTATCTGAATCTGCCTTAATGGATTGTGTAAATAATCCTAATTTATGCCAAGAAGATACCAGAATTGGATGGTTTTATGTTGAGTACATTCACCAACGCGAAGGATGTACTTTCTTTGAAACTGGTACCTTTATGTTTGATGGATTTGGTATTGCTTATGTGCCTCCTGGTAAAGAAAAATGTTTATCTCTACGCAATAACGACGAGTTAGATAGAGTATTCAACATATATGGTAATTGGTGGGATTATTATTATCCTGATTTATAAACTTATAGCTGATTTCTGAAGTAAATATTAAGGTACTAAATCAATTATCGGACACAAATTATCCATTCTTTCTCCCTACTCCCTCTTTTCTGGATATGTCTAATGATTTCATATCGCTCTAGATGTTGGTATGGTGGGGGATTTAATACAAAATCGGTTTCTATTGTCAAAATTATTGTAGCCTACTAATAGAAATAAAGACATAAAATAAGGAAAAAATTATGAATAATCTAGACCAAACAAAGGTAGACACCTTTTCTGCAAAAATGCTCAATATCCTAAATGGCTCGATGCTAAGTCTGATGATAGGCATTGGATATAAAACTGGGTTGTTTGAAGTTATGGCGAACTTGCCCCCTTCTACTAGCGAACAAATAGCTATGGTAGCTAAATTAAAAGAAAGATATGTCCGTGAATGGCTGGCAGCTATGGTTGCTGGAGAGATCGTTGACTACGATCCAACAACCAATAACTATAGTTTGTCGGCTGAATATGCGTCTGTACTCACAAGGGTTGCCGGACCAAATAACATGGCACGCTTGACACTGGTTATTCCATTTCTAGCATCAGTCCAAAGAGCTATTGTTGATAGTTTTCACAAAGGTGGTGGCGTTTCCTATTCTGCCTACCCAGATTTTATGAACTTGTGGTCTGAAATTAATGCTGAGAGATTTGATGCTACTATAACCCAAAAAGTTCTACCTCTTATACCTGATGTGGTTGAAAATATGCGTCAAGGTGTTGATGTTCTTGATATTGGTTGTGGGGATGGTTATGTACTTAACCTCATGGCTAAAGGCTTTCCCAACAGTAGGTTTACAGGCTATGATTTTTTAGAAGATGGAATTGATGCTGCTAGAGCGAAAGCAAAATCTCTTGGCCTAACCAATGTTAACTTAGAAACCAAAGATATTACAACCTTCAGTGAACCAAATAAGTACGCACTAATTACAGCTTTTGATGCTATCCACGACATGGCACAACCAGCTAAAGTCTTGAAATCAATTGCTGATTCACTCAAACCTGACGGAACTTTCTTGATGGTTGACTTGGGAGCATCAAGTAATCTGCACGAAAACCTCGATCACCCTTTAGGACCGTGGTTATACACAACATCTTGTATGCATTGTATGACTGTTTCATTAGGGCAAAATGGGGCAGGACTTGGTGCAATGTGGGGAGAACAAAAAGCAGTAAAAATGTTAAATGAGGCAGGGTTTATAAATGTGGATGTTAAACAAATTTCAGAAGATATTTTCAACAATTATTATATTGCTAAATTAGGGAATAGGGAATAGGGAACAGGGAAAAATAAAAAAATGTATCTTAGATATGACAGAAGTAGAGCAAATAAGTAAGGTATATCCGATTACGAGTAATTGCCAATTATTATATGAACGAGGAAAACATGCAGTTTTAGGTATTAGTCCATTTAATAGCTTTTTTTCTGAAAAAAATATAGCTATTTTATCAAAGTGGGCAATGAATAATTTTAAGAGCTTTAATCTTTTTATCCCAGACGAACCATATGTATATACACTAATGGCTTTAGGATATGATGAAGTTAAAGCTACAAAAAAAGCTAAAAAGCAAGCTAATTATTTAAGAACTAAATGTCTAAAAGTATTAATAGGATTAGAGCTGTCAAGAAATGAAGCTGAAGAAGTCATCTTAAATTTCCGATATTTGAACAAAAATATAAATTATCTTTCAGCACTAAAATTTTATGAAGACAAATATGCTAATGATAGTGAATTTAGAATAAACTGTCTCGAAACTTCTAAACAAGTAGTGGAAACTCAAACATATATTAGTGATTATCGGTTAGAGATTGCTGTTAAGTATCTATTAGCAGAATTACCTTTGTTTTTTAACAGTGCCAGTGTTTTAGAAAAAAAAGAAGCAGTTTTTTGTTACCGGAATTGCTCCTTGTTTATTCAAACTGTTTTTGAAAGAAAGGATTGTATTGTACCGAATAATCAAGGTTACATTATTGTAGATATTTAGGGTTTGCTGAAAAAGTCTTTTGAGGGAGTAGGGAGTAGGGAGTAGAGATAAGCAAAAATTGTAAACTGAAGGTTTGAAAATCACTAGATGCCATTTTTTTACTATCCTTTATAAGGAAGAAGAAAAAAAAACATGGCTAAACATTTAAAAAAAGGGGGGGGGGAACGATAGATATAACTATCTAAAATGAATTGGAAAAGCTATTTTTCAGCATATCCGATCGACATCTTTCAAAGTAATATAAAAAATGGTATTAAAGCTATTTATTCTGACTCCTGACTCCTATAGCTTTGAGAAATTGGTTTAGAAGTCAAAACCAACTGTAAACGAGCATGAATTAAACTTAACTCCGCTAAACCTAAATCAAGACTGCCATCCAAAACCACCCCAGTATTCAAAATTCGGTCTAATAATTCCAAAACAGAAGGACTTTCAGACTTTTCTCCTGGATAATACTCTCCTGACTTAGGCAACAAAGTACCAATTTCACCCAGGTCTAAATTCAAATCTTCGGGGTCAATATCAAACACTTCGCACAGTTTAATCACCTGTTCCTCCAACTGCCGGAGACTCTCAGCAGCACGGTCTAATTCTTCATCACTCAGCATTTCAGCATCCATTCGCCGAATTACCTGAGCTTCCATTAATTGTCGTACCAACTCAATCACTGTTAACAATAATGGAGCTAACCCTGCTTCAGAGTTTTGAGATTTGCCAATAGGAATTATCGAAGGTTCTTCTGGAGATAGTTCTGAGGACATAAGAAGTAGGGGAGTAATTTCAGTTATCAGTTATCAGTTATCAGTTATCAGTACCTCTAGCTGTTTGCGCAGCATGACCTAGGAAAGCAAAAGGCTTGAAATCTGAAATATTACCTTTTTTATCCCCTTAAAAGAGGAGACTATTAACCTAAATTTTTCGGTAATTTTTTTCCCTTGCTAACCAATAAAATGAGTCTCATTTCAGTTATCAGTTATCAGTTATCAGTTATCAGTACCTCAATGGAATAGGGAGGCAAGAAAATAGTGAATTTTCTTTTTTTTTAATCCCCTTGGAAGAGGAGACTATTGACCTGATTTTCTGGTCAGGAATTACTTCTAAATTCTGAATTCTAAATTCTAAATTCTAAATTGCACTATCCTACCAACGTTGTAAAGCTTGCCATCGAACAAACTGCCATTGTTGAAGTTCTCTGTGAGACATAACTTCAGTTCTAGCAATACGCATTCTAGCTCTTTCGACTGCTCGATTATTCCGGCCATGGAGACCGCGACAAGATAAACAACCACGAATAGCTTTACTACTGAGAATATCTTTGCTAGTTTTGATTTTTATTGCTGTATCTATTGCCATGTTTTACCGTTATTGTGACCATTATTGTGACCGTTATTTGAAGAGTGACCATTAGTATGATATAAAGATTGCTCGCCTCTCAGTGCTTCTATCTCCGACTCTAGGGAAGCAACTCGGTCAAGAAGTTTTTGATTTGCCTGCATTAGAGAATTACTTTGACTGCTGAGATAGGGGTCGCTTTCCCACCAGTTAATTCCAATTTCTCTCGCTTTATCCACAGAAGAAATCAACAGGCGGATTTTTATACTGAGAAGTTCTGTGGAACCAACGGAAACAGAAATATCTCCTGCAATAACTATTCCCTTATCCAGAACTCTTTCCAGGATATCTGCTAAAGTAGAACCCTGGGTTGCTGTTGCTAATCTATTGTTAGTATTGGTATTCATAAATTTACCCAAAACTTCTCTTATTAATATATTAAAGGAATTCGCTAATCAAGACTTCTTTGTACGGCGACTACTCTGCCTCACAGTTTTTTGTTTCACTTCAGTAGGAAATAATTCTTGTAGAACTTCCTGAAGTCTCTCCATAGCTTCTCCCCTGGGTAAACTAACTCGCGATATTAAGATATCAGCACAAATATCTTGAAAATGAGGATCTTGACCATTCACTGGAACATTATGGTCGTGACAAACCTTAGCAATAATTAGACAGGAACGCAAACCACCTAATTTTTCTTCTCCTATTCTTGTGCGAAAAGTACGCACTAGGTTAACTATAGTTTCAGCGTTTTTGGGATCTATACCTGTTTGCCGGATAACTATTTCTTGCTCAGTTAGAGCATCAGGTTCTCCCATATTAATTGTAACCACTCGGTCTAATAAAGCATCTTGAGTAGAATGAACTCCGTGATACTCTTCAGAGTTGGAAGTTAAAATTACTCTAAATCTGGGATTAACTTGAATATATTCTGAGCGGTCTTGGTTAGGTGGCAAAACTAACATTTTCTCTTCTAAAACGGAGAGTAAAATATTGTTTACCTCTGGACGGGAGCGATTAAATTCGTCATAAACTAGAGTAAAACCTTCTTTACAAGCTAACGTTAATCTAGAGTCAATCCAATGATGTTTCAGTTCATCCTCAACTTTTAATACAGTATGGATATAATTATCCACAACTTTTTTACGAGTATATCCAGATTGATTACCTATTAAATCTGAGGTTTTAAATTCATCATCTCCAAACATTAAAACAATGGGTTGGCGACGTAGATGAGCAAGGTGTAATGCAAGAGTGGTTTTGCCTACTCCAGCGGGACCCCGTAAATGAACTGAATAGCCAGATTTTAAATAACGCAAAGCACGTTGAGCTACACGTTCGACACCGGGGGTGCTGACAAATTGTTGGGGTGAGACATTAAGTACAGTAGTCATTATCAGTTATCAGTTATAAGAGGGAATAGGGAATAGTTATCAGATGTAGGTTGGGTTGAGGGTTAGCGCAGCTTATCCGGAGGATAAACCCAACAAAATGTTAGTGGTGTTGGATTTCATTCTTCAACCCAACCTACGTCTTCTAACAAAACACCTATAGTACGAACAATCAAGGATGAGAAACAACAAATAATTATCAATTATCCATTATTATTAATAGCCTAAAGTAATTGTTTTGAATTTAGATTTAGGTGGTTCGGGTGTCCTAGTTTGAGATTTCTCTAGTTTCTTACTTGTTAATTTATTCATACTAGGTTTAGTCGATTTAATTGGTTGCTGAGATTGACTTTTTAGCTCTTTATTTGTTTGTTCATCCAGAACAGCAAGACGTTCTTTTATTTGATTACATCGCCTTTCTAAATTTTGTAGTTCTTTTTGTAAACGTTCTTTTTCTACAACATTTTTATATACGGTTAAATATGTAGTTGCTTCCGAACGTTGGCGCGGCATACTGCTAAGTTTTGGTGGAATTTTTCCACGTTTGGCTGAACGGTGCATAGTTATTAATTGATAATGGATAATTGATAATTGATAATTGATAATTACCTCTGGTTAAAATCAAAGGGGAGGCTTTAAACCAAAATTATTTAATAATTAATAATTCGGTAAATTAGTTAGGATCTAGAATTAGACTAGGATTTTTTTCAACTGTTCCCTATTCCCTATTCCCTATTCCCTAAAATAAATAATTAGCTGCTCCTTTAATTTGTTCCATAGGTTCAATTGAACGAGGGAAAATTGGCATACAAACAACTTTTGCTCCCGAAAATTTATCGTTAGGAACAACGCTATTAGAGGTAAAACAATTTAAAACTACATAATTTTGTGCTATCTCCTTTTCTACAAGAGATTGATGAAGACGTTCTGCTTCGGCAATAACTCCGGTCTGGGGACGCATGACTCCAATAAATTCTGTTTTTTGTGAATCTTTGAGAATTTTTTGTGCATTAACCACCCGTTTTCTTAAAGTTCTTAAACGCCCCATAAATTCTGTTCGACCAATAATATCTTGATATTTTATCCATAGTTTAAAAATCCAACTTAACCAATCTTGCATGGCACTAGGCATTTCTAAAAAACGTAATAAATGACCAGTCGGAGCAGTATCTAAAATAATTAAATCTTCTTGGTTTTCCTCCAACAATTCAATTACTGTTAATAAGGATAATATTTCATCAATACCAGGTAAAGCTTGCTCGACAATTTGACGCCATCCTTTGGGAGCAAATGCCATTTCAAAAGATGCTGAATTATCGGCTTTTTCCCCACTCATCATTTCTGCTAATTCCCACAAATAATCTTCTCGAAATTTGTCAAGAACTCGATCTGATTCTACTTCTTGTCCTTTGAGGTTAGGATTAATTATAGATGGTTCATGGCTTAGAGTTAGACCAAAAGCATCTCCTAAAGAATGGGCAGGATCGATAGAAACTGTTCTAATTTGACTTTCGGGATGACGTTGTGCCATTTCCCAAGCAATGGCAGCAGCTATGGTAGTTTTCCCTACACCTCCTTTTCCCCCAATAATTAATAAACGCTTACCCTCTTCTATAAAGTCAGTAAAACCAGGAGGAATTTTTTCCGGCCATTTAATATCTACTGTCTCAGAAGTTGAGAGTGGTAGACTTTCTGCTGGAGAAATTTGGTTGATTAGATTTTCTAAGGCAGTTATACCTAAAGGTTCAGATTTTTGTTGGGGTATCAAATATACTGGTTTTTCTCCTGCCAGTTCCATAAACTGACTAACTAACTTTCCTTGTTCCAGGTAGCGATCGCCACTACTATCCTTATCTATAACAATTTGATTCACAAAAATCGCACTGTAAGAAATTTTCAGATTTTCCAAAGAATCTAAAAATCTCCTGGTCTCCTGAAAACTCATTGGTTCGGGTAGTGCCATAACTAAACAAGCGGTATTAGGAGACTCTTGTAATAAATGACGACCTGCTGCTAATTCGTCCTTAAGATTTTTTAATGTTTCATCCGCCTCATCTGGTGTATAATTACCTGCAAAACTTTCTTTAATGTAGCGATATTTTTGTTGAAAAAGTTCTAGGGAGTTGAGTAGGGTATCCAAAAAATCCATTAGTCGGAATAAGTTAAGAGTATGACCGCTGGGAGCCATATCAACTACTACTCGATTGACTACTTTTTCGTTACAGAGGCGTTGTATTTCCAGTAAACCCATTAATTCGTCTAATCCTGGCCAATCTAAATCCCAGACTGGAGTGAGGTCTTCCCCTTCGACAAAACTACCTCGTTCTACCAGTAGTTCTAGAATATCGCCATAACGTTGTTTAAATTCTTCGAGCAGGAGATTAGCATCTAAAGCTCTGACGGAAAGATTGGGTAAACTTTGTAAGGGTATTGGTGTATCTGTAACTTGTATTTGTAGGACATCTCCTAAAGAGTGAGCAGGATCGGTGGAGATTAAGAGGATTTTTTCATTAGGGAATTTTTTCGCCCATTGGCAAGCAAAAGCACAAGAGGTTGTGGTTTTTCCCACGCCTCCTTTGCCACTAAACATTGCTAAGTTTAGGTTATCAAAAAGTTCCATTAGTTGTTTTCTGGATAAAAAGGAACAGGCAATTCAGATTTTTTTTTATTTCAATTAAAAAGTGTATCTTTTGAGTTTTCTATAGCCTTTATTCTAGAATATTTTTAAATTTTATTAGAGTAAATATTTTTTTTCTTTATTATCTCTGGTTGAATAGTTATAATTACAGCTCGTAGTAGGGCTTCAGTCCGAAGATAGATATATAAGCTAGAGCAACACTACAAACAAAAACTTTGTGAAAATTATGGAAATAATTTCAGATTACTTTCCTCAACTTCTCTCACAATAGAATACAAAAAATCTGGGTCTAAATCTGCGCCATTTCCCCAATAAATTGTTCCCCATTCAGGATTAAGTTTGACGGTTTTAAAATAATTTATATCTTGTAATCTGGCAAAAATTCCCGTAAATTCTATTAGCTGACTAATATCTATATTTCCCTCTTTTTCATTTTCAAATTTAAGATAAAGTAGATAGTTGTCTTGATGATTAACTTCGATAATGTCTTTGAACATAATTTACTTTATTTGTCATTGCGAGGAGGGATGGCAAAAGTTGTTGAAGTGGTCTCTCAAGTATCCTCCCGAAGCAATCTCACTAACCAAAATTTAAACTAAGAGATTGCTTCGGCTAATTTAATTTTTTTCTTAATAGCTTAACTCATTTATGACCGCCTCGCAATGACAATACCAATGATAATGTCTCTATTTAGATTATTTTTACCAAAGAACAAACAGACAAAATTTCATCTTGTTTTAAAGGTTCAACAGCAGACATAGGCAAAATAATTACATTAATAGATTCTCCTACGGCATTAAATACTTCCAATACATAATCATTTTATCCTCCTTCTGGGTGAGTTACTGTATCAATTAACATAGCAATATCACCTTTTTTTAGGTTATATTCTGGGAAGTCTTGGGTTAGAGAAAATGGTACTAGGGAACGAATTAACCCCTTAAGACTCTAAGATATCGACCTCTGAGTAGGGAAAGTTTACATGATGTCTTTTAGGGCTAAGGATTCCCCAAAAAGCAAACCTGTAGTAATGTGCAGGATGCGCTGACGTGGGGAGGTAACAAGGTTGGCGGGAAATAGAAACTGAACAAGGCAAAATTTAGCGCCCAAGGTGTGAAGTGGAAGCCGTGCCCACTATAAACAAGAAGTCGATGGCCTACGGGTCAAAATGCACCTGCGTATAAATGTCAAACCCTAGAACCCTTGAAATAAAGGTGGGCAGAAGGGAGTATGCGTACCTAACCTGGAAATCCTTGTTATTAGGAGCCGTGTGAGCTGGAAACTCTCACGCACGGCGCGTGGAGTAGAGGTGAGGGATAGCGATATCCCCATCGACTACCTCAGTGAAACCCAGCACATATTTTATTTCTACAGATATAGATTTTTGTTGAGTTACGCTGCCGCTTAACCCAACCTACTAGCGTGTCAAGCTGAAAATGGTGTATTAGCCTCAGAGGTAAGAAGTTATCACCACAGACCATCAGGCGATCGCTATAGTCATTTAAAATAAGGATGAAACACTTTTTTGGCTGAAAGCCTTTCAAGGAAAGAAACACTCTTCCCAGTCTTATTCAGAATGACTATAAAAGTTGATAGTCACAAACAGGCGAGCGCCAAAAATTGATAGTTAGAAACAGGCGACCGCTAAAAGTTGATAGTCACAAACAAGTGTTTAGAGTTTTGAGTCTGCCACAGTTTCAAAAACCGGAGAAAGATGCTTCAATTTATAGCAGTTTTCATTAACATAGAGTACAGAGATTTTACTTAAAGCCAGAAAGCAGAAGTTTTTTATACTATCCCTTAATTTAATAATTCTGAATTCTGAATTCGTGCATTCTAAATTAATAACAATAAATTTTGTAGTCTACCTTTGTGAAAACCTCTATAATTCGTGCATCTTGGGTGGTGAAATGCCAAATTACTTTACTAGCTGTGCGATTTCGTTCTTGTTGCCAAGCCTTCAATTCCGATGCCAGTTGTGCCACAGAGGGAATACGCCGAGCCAGACATTGCTGCGATAAAACACTTAGTTCAATCTCAGCCACATTCAGCCCACTGCCACTACGAGGTGTATGATAAATTAATTTCCAATCTTCGAGCAAGACGGTGTGCCTCTGGCGCAGGAAAAGCCTTGTAAAGTGAAGCAATGTTATGAGTATTAAGATTATCACAGAGTAATTTCACTTTTTCAACTTGAGGATAGTCTATAGCAATGAGCATTCAGGTATTTACAAGGCCCAGCTCAAAGTGCATTCTAGAAAAGGTGTACAAAAAATAATGTGTAAAGATACCAGCGCACATTGCTATACCTCTAATAATTGTCGAATTTATTCAGCCCAATCAATACTGGTACGACTGTCCCGATGAGTGACTCGTCGCCAACCACCAATGGGGTCAAAAAACATAAACAAAGCTTGAGTTCCTTGGCGAGTGTAGTGATAATCTTCCTTGGCATCTTGACCTGGTTTCATTTCAATTGGTTCGTAAAGATGTCCAGTTAATTGGATCGCTGCTTCATCCATACAAATCAGAGGCTGGCTTTGAGTATGTTGGCTACTATAAAGGTCAAGGACTACTTCCATCTCTGCCATGAACCGTGCTAAATCTCTCTGTGGAATACAAAAACGTTGTTTTTTCCAAGGTCGTAGTCGGTTTTTTTTAGACAACTGCGTACTGTTTCATAAGAAATTTCCGTAACTATTCCTCGTATTTTTAATTCTTCAGTTAATAGCCTTAAACTCCAATGGGCTCTACCTAATGGTGGACTAGAACAACATATTGCAATCAGTTGAGCTTCTTATTCTCCATTCAGTTTCGGTGGATTTGGTGGACTTAGGGGAGTTCTACGATTCAAACTCAGTTCGATTCCCTCCTCTAAAAATCTTTTCCTAATTCTGCACACTGTGTTGATATGTACGTTTAATGCAGAACTGATTTCCCTATCTGTCCATTTTTTGTTGGCAAGAGTTCCTTCATCGCACATTAATAGAACTTGTGCATGAAGTATTTTTTTTGTTGGTCTATGACCATTACGACTAATTTCTTCCAGTTTATTTCTCTGGGCTGAAGTAAGGATTACCTGATCTCGACGACCTCTTCCCATAACCTCCAGTATTTTTGAACTATTATACACCATTTTCAGCTTGATGCGCCAGAGCACCTGTTTGTGACTATCAACTTTTAGCGCTCGCCTGATGGTCTGTGATGATAACTTCTTGCCTCTGAGGCTAAACACCATTTTCAGCTTGACACGCCAGTAGGGTGTGTTACTGCTAGCTTAACGCACCAAGGATCTATATATGAGTACCTTTGCGTAAGGTCCTGTCTCTAATTTTAAATAGATCCAAATGGGTTCTATATATTATCGTATCGGGCTAAAGCCCTACTACAAGCTTTAATTATAACTATTCAACCCGAAATGATATTAGGAGTCAGGAAGGGAAAGAATTTACAACAGTTTTTATTTAATCGGAGAGAATATCTACAGTTTGTTTGACATTCATAAGCACATCGATAAAGACTTTTTCAGCACAACCTAAATTAGCGATCGCCTCGAAAAACAAAGGGATAGCTCAACTGTGACAAAGCAGAAATTATGAAAATATAGACTGGCAAACCAAAGCTGGACTCAGATTTGATATGACTCCATAGTAAAATTAATTCTGATTAACAGAAAAATTTTGCTGAATGGCTTGATAACAATCAGAAACAGATGCTCTTTCTGTCATTGCCTTCACTAACGCTTCATAAGCAGACCGATGATTTTCTAGCAAATTACGAGCTTGCAAAGATGCCCAACTTTGTTTGAGTTTAGACTCCCCAGGACGTTTTAATTGTGTCAAAATTGCTGCAATCTTAGCCCGATCTTCTCCTCCACCCTCAGCATTACCATAAATTAAATCTTCTCCAGCAATACCTGCCATCCAAACAGTACAATATCGATCTACAAGTTGATCGGAAATTATGCCTCTTTGTAACTGAGCAGCTAAATTTTGGTCATCAAACCTAACTCCTCCCTGAGCTGACTGACCTTGCCGAAATGCTTCCCAGGCACTTAGAGCATACCCACTAATAGGAATTTCCAATAAATAAGCTACCAAAAAATGTCCAGCTTCGTGATAAATAATCCGATCGCGTCTTTCTGAAGATGTTCCTTCCACTAAATCTACAATAATCATACTTCCCTGGCCTTGCCATCCCAGAGTATCTATAGTTGCTAATACCAACACAGAAAAAGTAGCGATCGCTGGTATGAGTGGAGATATATTAAATATCGGTCCAAGTAAACTAGACATGGTAAGAACAAAAATACCAATGGCAATAATATTAAGTGAAGTTTGTCTCATAATTAAATATAATTATTTTTTTAATGTAATTTGTTGATAGCAATTTTTGGGTATTTCTAGATGGGGATGAATGACAGCTAGTAAGGGAGCAAAATGCTCACACTGCCCTTACCCTTGTCAATTTAATGAGTTTATATACCAATTTTATAAAATATTGCTAGAGTCACGACACAGAAAATAGGGAAAAGAAAAAGAAAAACATAATAAATAAAGACAAAAAAATGTTTGATTTTTATAATTTATGAAATTTATAATTTTTTATTGTCGGAATAAATCACAAATATAAGATGTAAATGCCTCTGTAGTTTCTCCCCACACTCCTCTACTCCACTACTCCCCTACTCCGCTGCTCCCTTGCTCTTCCTCAAGTGACCTCGCCTGCTCAAAAGTGTTTGAACTATGACTATCACCTACAAATCGCCAATGCCAGGGTTCATAACTAATACCTTGAGGATTATCTCTCGGAAAAGATAACTCAAAACCATAATTACCAGCATTTTCTTGTAACCATTGGAAAGCTCTAGTATTTTCAAAACTAACTTTGAGTTGACTTCCTGGCGATCTAGCGTCGCCAATATCAATAGCATAACCTGTATGATGCTCGCTGTAACCGGGAGGGGCACTCACTTCAGCCCTTTGAGATGTCACCTGTCCCCGCTCTGCCTTCACCTCAAAAAATAAATACTCTTGATCTGCCAAAGTTCTAAAACCCGAGATAGGAACTAAATTAATATTTGCAGACCAAGCTGCATCTGCCATGGCATTAAATTTTTCTGCAGCATTTGAACGGAGTCTAACATTTTGGTTACCAAACACTGGTGTCAATTCTTGCCAAGATGCTTCTTGGTAGGGCAAATGTCCGAGTATATTTTCTTTCTGCTGAATAGAAGGAGTGGGAGATGGCGAGGGTAAAGATATTTCTATGGGAGTTGGAGATGGTTCGACTACTTTTGTCCCAATATTTTGTTTCATTTGGGCGATAGAAGAATTGTCTGGAGTTTGGTTAAATTGTAAGTGCAAACCAATACTAATTATTAGAGCGATCGCCCCGATCGCCAATAATTGCCAAACCTGCCATTTTTTTTGAGGCTGAAAAGGTTGCTGTTTTGCACCTTCGTATTCATCTCTTACAGCTTCAGGAATATCATCTACAGGCAATTTTTCCTCGTCTGGTGTTTTTTTAAATAGACCCAGCTTATTCAAAATTTTCACCTAAAACTCCTCCAAAGAAAGTCAAAAGTCAAAAGTAAGAATTTAAAAAATTCAAAAAAAAGGATTTCAGGAAGAAAATTATTTAACAGCATACAGAGTCAGGTCTGTTTTGATAGGAAGTAGCAAATGCGATAACTGTGTGGTCGAATTTGATATTACGAGTTGCCTCAGAGTCTCCTTGACGGGACACCGTTATCGGAGACCTACAATAATCAGTAAAACATAAAATTATCTGTCTGTTTTCTTTTCCTACTTGGACTTAGTAGCCTCAGCCGTTCTTATAAACCTACAACTATCTGTAAAAATCTATGATTTTCCTTTGTAGTCTGTTCTATTCCTGCTTCAACCTGGCAACGTCAGAGTTATCCAGTCCACAGGCTGTCAAAGTTGTTTGCTTTGGAAGGCTGATGCTAAACGCGGAATGGGGAGCGGAGAGCTAACTGACCACCAAAGCTAAATTCATACTACTTTCTAATCCATCACTTTCTGGAGTAAGGTTTATCTTGCCAATATTATTGGTCGGCAAATATTTAATGGCCAGTTGCTGATTCTGTCCTTTCTACCTCATTTAGTCCATGATTATTGTCTATAACTTTTCTCGGTCTACCTGGTTTACGCTTGTGGCGTTGACTAATAGATTTATCACTAGCCACAGCTAATTCTTCTGGAGTACATTTTAAAATATCCAGAATTTCCAGATACTTTTGGGGAGTCATTGTTGGTTCTGTACGCCCCGTCTCCCAGTTACGAACACTAGTTTCGCTGATGCCTAGTCGCTCTGCTACTTCAGCACGGGTAAGCCCCGCACGTTCTCTCAGGGCTTCCATGTCCATACTTTTAATATTTCCTCCACCAATCATCTATAATATAGCTTTTTTTGAAAACTGATTCAATAATTAAATTAAACAACCTTATTGTAAACTCCTTAAAATAGAATTGTCTAGGTTTTTTTAAAAAAAGACTCAATTATTGTCGCTTCGCTCCTAACCTTTTGAGTATTAGGAAATTAGATTATTATCTGTTTTGAAATGAAACGCCTCAAAATGCTGATTAGACCATTTTAGCTCTACCAGTTCAGTCGGTTATGATGAATAGGGTTTAGTAGTGATAGTGGTAGGAGCAATGAACAAAGTATTTTTTACCATGACTTTATATAGCACCTCATAAAATTTACTTAATGTGCTTATATCTTATTTTGATGTTGTGGAAAATTGCAAGACAAAAAACAATTTTTTATGACATCTTCATCAAATCTTCATCAAACTTCTATCAAATCCTCATCAAATCTTCATCAAAGCCTTCGAGAGACCAATTATATTATAATATTCTTGAGTTAGGGACTTGCAAAAAATATAAAGATACAACCAAACCCAGTAATTCGGGGGGGATTTTCTCAAGATCCAACAGATTAGTAATCAAAGGGTATCTCAGGTGCTCATCTGGGTTTTCTTGATGTTTAATGAGTATATTCAATAACTCGGAGTAATATTTTAGGATAGAAAAATTTACTCCCCAAATTTACCTAAAATAACCAGAAGGCCAGCACTATAATCTTTGATTTAGTGCCTGGATGAATGGTGAGTATATAATTATGATTTCCTAGGTCATGCTCCGCAAACTATGTCATAATTATATACAAATATTAATAGTTTATCCAGTATAAATTTTGGGTAAATTAACTGATAATAATAAATGTAGTCAAGGAATTAATTATACTTTGCTAGTAATTGAGGCCAAATTAAAAGGCAGTCAAAATCAGTACAAAATTTTAGATGAAATGATATTAACAGGTCAATTCATCAGAAACAGTTGTTTGCGTTATTGGATGGACAATAAAGATGTCAAACGCAATGACTTACAAAAACTTTGTTCACAACTAGCAAAGGATAGTAATTTTCCTTGGGTAAAAAAGCTAAACTCTCAAGCCAGACAAGCATCAGCCGATAGAGCATGGCAGTCAATACAACGATTCTATAAAAATTGTAGATTGAATAAACCCGGCAAAAAAGGTTATCCAAAATTCAAAAAATTCACTCGTTCAGTAGAGTACAAAACAACAGGTTATAAACTATCTCCAGACAGAAAGAAAATTGAGTTTAAAGATGGTTTTAAAGCTGGTGTCTTTGAACTATGGACTAGCCGTGATTTAGTCTGGTATTCAGAACAGCAAATAAGCCGTGTAAGACTTGTTAAACGTGCTGATGATTATTATTGTCAATTTCTAGTAAATGTAGAGAGAAAAGAAACTCATAATTTTGAAGCAAATGTGGTAGGAATAGACTTAGGTTTAAATGCTTTCTATACTGATAGTAATGGTAAAGCTGTAGATAATCCTAAATATTTGAGGAAGTCGGAAAAACGACTAAAAAAGCTACAACGAAGAGTATCACGTCGCCATGAAAAGGGTAAGAAACCTCAGTCAAATAACTACCACAAAGCCAGAAAGCAATTAGCGCGGGCAAATCTCAAAATTAGTAGACAGCGTAAAGACCATGCAATAAAGACTGCACGGGCGTTAATCCAATCTAACGATTTGGTAGTTTATGAAGATTTAAAGATTGCTAACCTAGTTCAGAATCATCATTTAGCTAAGTCCATATCTGATGCAAGCTGGTATCAGTTCACCGAATGGGTAGAATATTATGCTAAGTTGCATGGAATTGCTTGCATAGCAGTACCTCCACATTTCACAAGCCAAAATTGTTCAAATTGTGGTCAAACTGTGAATAAATCTTTGTCAGTAAGAACTCACAAATGTCCGCATTGTGGCTATATTGCTGATAGAGACCACAATGCAGCAAGGAATATTTTGGCTAAAGGCTTAGAGATGTTAGGAGCAATAATTAACAGTACCGAGGGGCACTCGGAAGCTGGGGGAAACCCAAAAGCTACGGGAGAGTCTGACCTCTGGTTTGGTGATAGCAATATTGCCAATCTAAGTCATCTCTGTGAGCGTAGAATCATCAATGATGAGAATCCCGCATCATAATCTTTGATTTGATGCCGGGAGTATGTCAATACCCTCTCCAATTCCTATTTTTTTGTCTGATCCTGAAAAATAACCTATAACCTTCAGATGATGTTGAGATTTCTGGTTAATTCGGGTTAAGTTTATCTCTGAATCTTAAAGATAAATGTTTTCCATAGCATAAATCTCAATAAAAGTCAATTGTTTGCTTTAATCAACAGCAACAGATCATACTCATAGCATTTCACAGAACTCATTTCAGTTATCAGTTATTAGTTAACAGTACTTCCTGAAATAGGAAGGCTTGAAATACTGAATTTTCTTTTTTATCCCCTTTAAAGGGTAGAGTTAAGACCTGGTTTTCTGGTTAAAAGTAATGGATTGAGATTGTACAAGCTGAAAACTATTACTGACACTAATTGAAAACGATTATTTGAAAGAATATGTATGAAATTTTTATAATATTTTCAAGTTAAATAGTATAACTTGATAGCTTATTTTGAGTATGAATCAGCTTTAGTTTTCATCAGTTGAAAAATATTGTAAAATCCATTAGCACGAGAAGGAGTTAAGCTTACTGTTAAGCCTGTTTCTTGAATAAAATCTGGAGTTACTTGGGAAATTTCTTGAGGTGTTAATCCATTCAAGCCCTCAATTAATAAAGCAACTAAACCCTTAACTAACTGAGCATCAGAATCTCCTTGATAACAAACTTTTCCATCATCTAAGTTGGCACTAATATATACCTGAGATTGACAACCATAAACTTTATTTTCTGGTATCTTTTCAGCTTCGGGAAAATCAGGTAACTTTTTGGCATACCAAAGTAGTTGTTCATAGCGCAATTTATTAGAAGATGCCCGTTGAAATTTTTTAACAATACGTTCTAATGAGGATGGTAAAGACATAGAGGGAATTTATAATTTAGAATTTAGAATTTAGAATTGGGAGTAGGGAGTAGGGAGTAGGGAGTAGGGAGTAGGGAAAAAAATTTACTCCGGCAATTGTACCACATAAAAAGGACTTATGCAGAAACCAGGTTTATTGAGGAAATTTGGTAAAAAACAAAAATCAATAAACTCGGTTTCCTGTTTTGAATTCAAAATTCAAAATTCTTGCGTTCAAAATTTTTGACTCATTCCTTAATTTAATTAAGGATTCAAGCCTCTGCCTAAAGTCAGAGGTTATAATCAGCGAATTGATAATGAGCGAATTTTGAATTTATTTGACTCCTGACTCCTGACTCCTGACTCCTGACTCCTGACTCCTGACTCCTGACTC